>NZ_MNQN01000027.1:0-15766 GCF_001915455.1 Bacteroides sp. 43_46
GCATAATCAAATTTGTTTTTGTGTTAATAAATTTAGTTTAGTCTTGTCTGTAAGCTTATCGACAACACAAAGATACAATAGTTACATTTCATATACAAGCAATTTTCAATGTGTGTCTTAACTAAATTCTTAACCGGCATAAGTGACCGAAAATCAAGAAACAGCAGCTTCTTCCTTCCTGCTTACAACACTTAAAAGATAACGTCCGGGAAGTTTTATCTTGCCTCCACTGCCACGCAACGTGGCAATCCCACGCCAGATCGCACCGCCGATAGCCCCGAAATTACTTTTAAGGATAATCGCATACT
The DNA here is from genome assembly GCF_001915455.1 of Bacteroides sp. 43_46. Lineage (NCBI taxonomy): Bacteria > Pseudomonadati > Bacteroidota > Bacteroidia > Bacteroidales > Bacteroidaceae > Bacteroides > Bacteroides sp. 43_46. The sequence goes on from NZ_MNQN01000027.1 coordinate 309, forward strand.
GTTCTGAAGGCGGGATACCGTAGCTACGGAGATTATCGAGCAGCCCCGCATAGTTACGCGATGTCCCGTCAGACGGCGGAAGAAGGGCATCGACAGTCTCCTGCGTCCACTTTTTCCGTTTCCCCGAACCGGAAACATCCCGCCCGCAGGAACTTCCGGAAGAAATCTCCTCCGCTCCTATCTTCTTCCTCTCCGCCTTCTCCCCTGCCGTTTTCAGGGGAGAATTGAAGTGGGGTTGTGCTTTGCTTTGTTGTGCTACGCTATGCTCTGATGTGCTATTCTGTGCTATGCTATGTGTACCTGATGTTACATTTTCGGGAATAAATGTAACATTATCACCCACGCTAACGCTTTTACCGCCCTCCGTTTCCTCACTCCCGAAGGCCGGCTGTTCTTTCATATCAACCTTATTATCAGCCGGTTCATCATCTGCAAGCAGGCAATACCCGGCTTCCAGATGTGAAATGCTGCGGCGACGGGTACTGAAAAGATACTGCCGTTGTATTTCGACGGAAGTCAGGATGCAGCTACGCTCAAAAAGAACCGCGTCGAACAGTCCGTATTCCACCGCCAGACGGACGATACGTTCCACGTCATCAGCGCTCTTCTCGTACAGACCCGCCGAGAGGTCTTCGTAAAACAAACGGTCCGCACGGACATAATACCCCTCGCCCGCATAGATATACGACAGGATTTCCACCAGAATGCCAAGCGCGGAGTCACCCTCACGCTTCATCAGGCGGCGGACGGCACGGTCGTGAATAAAATCCGTATTCAGCGGGAAATAATCCAATCCCTTTTTCTTTATTCTTGCCATAATAATTCTGTTTTTTGATAAATACTCAATATAAAAAACCCGCTTTTACAGCAAGGCTTCTTCCTGCATTCCCGCCTTTTTGCGTTCCATGCTAAGCCTCACTACCTGAAGAGCGTGCAGAATAAGCCGGAGACGTGTTTCCCGGTCCTCAGTCTGTGTTATGACCGGATAGGAAACTCGTCCACCGGACAAAGAGCAATGGGGAAGTTTCTTACCACTGCCGTATTGCCTTCGGCTCAGAGATTTGCGACACTCCTTGCAATATTTATCCGGAGACTGCGTTTTTTTGTTCATATAGAAGGACTCCAACGGAAGCTCACGTTTACAACTCTTGCAAATACTGCTGGATGTAGATTGTTTTGTCGATAAAGATAATGTTGTTTTCATAATGATAATTTTGATTTAAATTCTGAGAAAAAAGTTGTTTATTTGCCGGAGATGTATGTCCGACATGGTGGACATATACGCTTACCATGGTGAATCTAGATATTCATCACAGTGTATATATATGGCTACCGGAGCAGTGATACAAAGGGGATGCAAGGCCGGGGGACGAACTTTTCTGCAACCTTTCGGAAACTTTTCTACGTTTTTCATGGCTATTCTGTTTTTAATTTATATTTTTGAAACATATTTGTAAATTCACCGCTACAAAGATAAACAAGTTTTCATTAAGAAAACATACGGTTTTAGAAATTAATTCTTAAAAAACAGATAACGGATTATTAATGAGCAACTAATACGTTTATGATTTTTTACATCAAAATTAAATGCTAACAAAATGGATACAAATCTGGATGTACCCGGCATCATCAAACGTGCCAAGCAGGCATTAAACCTGAAGAGGGACAGCGAACTGGCTGAATTCCTGGGAGTTTCAAGAGCGACAGTCACCAACTGGGCTGCACGGAACAGTATAGATTTCCGCCTGCTGCTCGACAAATTAGGAAATACGGTAGACTACAACTGGCTATTGTTGGGAAAAGGCAACCCGAAACACCAGTCGAGATTTTGCGAAAGCGAACTGGCACAAGGGGAGGTGCAGATAATTCACAATCCCAAAACAGCCGAACCGGTTGACGACCGCAGCGTGACACTATACGACATCACGGCGGCGGCAAACCTGAAGACGCTGTTCACCAACAAGCACCAGTATGCCTTGGGGAAAATACGGATTCCGAACATATCCGCCTGCGACGGGGCGGTCTACGTCAACGGGGACAGTATGTACCCCATACTGAAATCGGGAGACATCATCGGATATAAGGAGATAAACAGCTTCGAGAACGTTATTTACGGGGAAATATACCTGGTTTCGTTCATGATCGACGGAGACGAGTATCTGGCGGTGAAGTATGCCAACCGGTCCGAAAAGGAAGGATGCATCAAACTGGTGAGCTACAACACCCACCATGAACCAATGGATATACCGTTTGCGGCGATCAATGCAATGGCAATAGTGAAGTTCTCTATACGCAGGCATATGATGATGTAAGTTTTCGTCAGGATGAAAAAGTATTTTAAGTGAAATAATCTGTGTTAATCCATGTAATCCATGGTGAAAAGTCATTATCTTTGCACATTGCAAAGCAGAAAACAATAAAATCACGCTATATAATGGAAAAGAAATTCAAAAGAACCACCGTCACATCGGCCCTGCCGTATGCGAACGGACCTGTCCACATCGGTCATTTGGCCGGTGTATACGTACCGGCAGATATCTATGTGCGCTATCTGCGGTTAAAGAAAGAAGATGTATTATTTATCGGCGGTTCGGACGAACACGGAGTGCCTATCACGATCCGCGCCAAAAAAGAAGGAATCACTCCGCAGGATGTGGTAGACCGTTACCATACGCTGATAAAGAAATCATTCGAAGAATTCGGCATCTCCTTCGATGTGTATAGCCGTACCACTTCACCGACGCACCACCAACTGGCTTCGGATTTCTTCAAAACATTATACAACAAGGGCGAGTTTATCGAAAAAACATCCGAACAATATTACGACGAGGAAGCAAAAACATTCCTTGCCGACCGTTATATCACCGGCGAATGTCCTCACTGCCACTCGGAAGGTGCCTATGGCGACCAATGCGAAAAGTGCGGTACTTCACTCTCACCGACAGACCTTATCAACCCGAAAAGCGCCATTAGCGGCAGCAAACCGGTGATGAAAGAAACCAAACACTGGTATCTCCCCCTCGACAAGCACGAAGGCTGGCTGCGCAAATGGATTCTGGAAGACCATAAAGAATGGCGCCCGAACGTGTACGGACAATGCAAAAGCTGGCTCGACATGGGGTTGCAACCACGCGCCGTAAGCCGTGACCTCGACTGGGGTATCCCTGTTCCCGTGGAAGGCGCAGAAGGAAAAGTCCTCTACGTTTGGTTCGACGCGCCTATCGGCTACATCTCCAACACGAAAGAACTTCTTCCGGACAGCTGGGAGACATGGTGGAAAGATCCCGAAACCCGTTTGATCCATTTTATCGGAAAAGACAATATCGTGTTCCACTGCATCGTATTCCCTGCCATGCTGAAAGCAGAAGGCAGCTATATCCTGCCGGACAACGTGCCCAGCAACGAATTCCTGAACCTCGAAGGAGACAAAATCTCCACTTCCCGCAACTGGGCTGTATGGTTGCACGAATATCTGGCCGATTTCCCCGGTAAACAGGACGTACTCCGCTATGTGTTGACTGCCAATGCACCGGAAACAAAAGACAACGACTTCACCTGGAAAGACTTTCAGGCCCGTAATAACAACGAACTGGTAGCCGTATACGGCAACTTTGTGAACCGTGCAATGGTGCTGACTCAGAAATACTTCGACGGATGCGTACCCGCACAAGGCGAGCTGACCGACTACGACAAAGAAACGCTGAAAGAATTTGCAGACGTAAAAGCCGAAGTAGAAAAGCTGCTCGACGTATTCAAATTCCGCGACGCACAGAAAGAAGCCATGAACCTGGCACGTATCGGAAACAAATACCTGGCTGACACCGAACCGTGGAAACTGGCGAAAACTGACATGGAACGTGTGGGAACAATCCTGAACATCTCCCTGCAACTGGTTGCCAATCTGGCGATCGCTTTTGACCCGTTCCTGCCGTTCAGCTCGGAAAAACTCCGCAAGATGTTGAACATGGACACCTTCGAATGGTCCGAACTGGGGAAAGACAACCTGCTCCCCGTCGGTCACCAGTTGAACAAGCCGGAACTGCTGTTCGAAAAGATCGAAGATGCCACAATAGAAGCACAGGTACAGAAGTTGCTTGACACGAAGAAAGCAAACGAAGAAGCCAGTTATAAGGCGAATCCGATTCGGGCAAACATCGAATTTGACGACTTCACAAAGTTGGATATCCGCGTAGGAACGATCCTCGAATGCCAGAAAGTACCGAAGGCAGACAAGTTGCTGCAATTCAAGATTGACGACGGTCTGGAAACGCGTACGATCGTGTCGGGCATTGCCAAGCATTACAAACCTGAAGAATTGGTAGGCAAACAAGTTTGTTTCATCGCCAACCTTGCCCCCCGCAAACTGAAAGGTATCGTCAGCGAAGGCATGATTCTGAGTGCCGAGAACAACGACGGCAGCCTGGCAGTCATTATGCCGGAACGGGAAGTGAAGCCGGGTAGTGAAGTGAAATAATGAAATGAGCGAGGAACAATCACTAAAGGACAAAACAGCCAAAGGATTATTCTGGGGAGGGTTCAGCAACGGTATACAACAGTTGCTGAATCTCGTTTTCGGAATATTTATCGCCCGGTTGCTCACCCCGTCGGATTATGGAATGGTGGGGATGTTAGCGATTTTCTCCCTCATAGCCGGCTCGATACAGGAGAGCGGCTTCACGGCCGCTCTTGTCAACAAGAAAGAGGTGACACACAAAGATTACAATGCTGTATTCTGGTTTAATATCATAACCAGCCTGTGCCTGTATCTGGTGTTGTTCTTGTGCGCGCCACTCATAGCCTATTTCTACAAGGTTCCCGAACTGACGCCGTTGGCACGTTATTCTTTTACAGGCTTTTTCATCGCCAGTCTGGGAATCTCACACAGTGCTTATCTAAAACGGAATCTAATGGTCAAGCAGCAGGCCATGTCCTCGGTGATCGGACTGACCGTATCCGGCATTGCGGGGGTCACGCTGGCTTATCTCGGCTTTTCCTACTGGGGATATGCCACGCAAAGCATTGTCTACGTAGCTGTCAACACTGCCTGTTACTGGCATTTCACCCGTTGGCGGCCTACGCTTCAATTCAGCCTCGCGCCCATAAAAGAAATGTTCGGATTCAGTGGTAAACTGTTAATTACCAACATATTCAATCACATCAACAACAATCTCTTCTCCGTCATATTGGGTAAGTACTACTCCAAGATAGAAGTGGGCTATTACAACCAGTCCAACAAATGGTGCGGCATGGGACAACAATTCATACTGGGCATGATAAACGGAGTGGCACAACCGGTACTTGCGAAAATATCGGAAGATACCGACCGACAGCAACGGGTATTCCGCAAGATGTTGCGTTTCACCGCCTTCATCTCATTTCCCGCCATGCTGGGACTGGGAATCATTGCAGAAGAATTAATCGTTATCTCCATTACCGACAAATGGTACTCCAGCGTATCTATCATGCAGATATTATGTATCAGCGGAGCTTTTGTCCCCATTGCCAACCTTTACCAGCAACTTATCATCAGCAAAGGAAAGTCACGCATCTTTATGTGGAACATCATAATCCTCGGCATGATCCTGCTCACAGGCGTTCTTCTGGTACATTCTTACGGAATATATGCCATGCTTGCCATGTATGTCTCGACCAATATACTATGGCTACTGAGGTGGCATCACTTCGTGCAGCTTGAAATCGGGTTGAAACTACGCCATGCACTGGCCGATATTCTTCCCTACGCCATCATAGCAGCCTCCGTCATGGCAGTTACCTACTACACCGCCCGCCCTATCGAAAACATCTATGTTCGCCTGGCAAGCAAGATACTACTGGCAATGGCACTTTATGCGGCAGCCATGTGGGCGAGCCGTTCGGTAACTTTCAAGGAAACCATACACTATTTTATCAAAAAGAAAAGCGCATGAAACTACTCGCTCTCGTCACACTCTATTATCCACCCGCACACATCACCGACAACCTTCTTACTTATGCAGAAGATGTGGACGGATTGTTTGTCTGGGACAATACCCCCGGAGGCAGTAACTATCAATTTCCGGAATCTATCTCCCACAAAATAGTCAGGTTACGCCAAGGGGAAAACACCGGTATCGGCAAAGCACTCAATGCCGCAGCGATGTTCGCCCTCGACAACGGATATACTTACCTGCTGACAATGGATCAGGACAGCGCTTTTACCGCTTCCACATTCAAAGACTATATCCGTATTATCAACAATGACAAAGACAGTTCCCATTTTGCTTATATTCCTCTCATCAATGCTTCTGGCACAGACAGCAATGCGCCGCTCAAAGAAGCACAGGGGATGATTATCTCCGGAAGTATTTTTCCGTTGAGAACGATACAAAAAGTCGGTCTGTATCTTGACAAATTTGTCATGGACGCCATTGATACGGAATATTTCCTGCGCATCCGCCGCCATACCGGAAAAGTCATGCTCGTACCTGCCGCCAACCTGAAACATGAACTGGGACATCCGCTCCGGAAACAAATACTCATCTGGCACCCGATGTCACTCAACTACTCCCCGGTGCGTACCTACTACATAGCCCGTAACTTCTTGTACCTCAACAAGCAATACGCCGAGTTCAAACGTCCCGAACTGCTTTGGAAGCTCATTTGGGAGCGTCCTTTCTATATCCTTTTTATGGAAGAAAACAAATGGGAGAAACTGAAAGCACTCGCCAGAGGTATCTGGCAAGGCTGGAGAAAAGATCTCAACCACGACTGTTATTTCAAAAAGCTCAACCCAAACCCCAAGCACCATGAGCGCGAATAACCTTACAACCACCTATCGCCTGCTGAACAGTTCTTTCAGGAAGACGATGATTTTTCACTTGGGCATAGACGCGGGATTCTTCACCGAATATACCTATATGCTTCATGCAATGCTCTATTGCCTGCAACACAAGATACAGTTCAAGCTCTATTCCGACGATGCCAACTTCGGTTGGGAGAAAGGTTGGACAGACTGTTTCGTCCCCTTCTGTGAGGAAGTGCACGAAGCGTTTCACCACACCTACAACACCCACCGCCTGCCTTCGTGGAAAGCATTGATGAAGGACAAGAAATTGCCCAAGACCAAACTGATGAAATGGAAACTGAAAGCAACCTGCAAGAATATAACCGGAGAGACTCTCGCTTTCCTGACCTATAAAAAACCGGTATTACTGAACTGCCACCTGAAGTTCGAGCCCAACCAACACTTCCACATCCCCGAACTGGGTATAGACGGGGATTATCTCCATGCTTTCCGGAAAATGACGGAAATCACGTGGAAGTTGAACGAAGTAACCGGACGAGAATGCCAACACCTGGCAGACAACCTGCAACTCCCGCAAGAATACATCGGTTGCCAGATACGCGGAGGCGACAAGATCACCGAAACCAACCTGCTTCCGGCAGAGTATTACATACGCCTCATCAAACAGAAAACCGATTTGCGCGATGTCTTCGTGCTGACAGATGATTACCGCATCTTCCGGCAAGTACAGTCGCTCGCCCCGGACATACGTTGGTATACCCTATGCGATTCCGGCGAGAAAGGATATGTCAACAGTGCTTTCACGCAAACGACGAAAGAGTTGAAACAGAAGCAAATGACTCGTTTCCTTTCTTCCATACAGCTACTGATGAACGCTTCCATATTCACAGGAAGCATCACCACCGGGCCCAGCCTGTTCCTGCTCAAGAAGTTCTATCCGGACATCAGTCCTGCCGACTGTCTGCTTGAGGATTTCCCGCAAGCAGCCACCCTCCCTATCCCGGGACGCAGCCAAATGGCGGCGGAATTTCTACAAGGAAACTTAAAGTTATAGGAACTTGTCAATTTAATCACTACATTTGTATCATAACGTGCATCAACCGTTTCCAATGGACAAGAAATATACAGCAAAAGAACTTGATTTGTTACATGCCGAGCTTTACGACATATTGGGAGAAACCATTCGTATCTGTCGGAAACACGACATCCCGTATTTTGTGATAGGCGGTACTGCAATCGGGGCACTCTATGACCGGGCGATACTGCCTTGGGACGACGATATAGATATCGGCATGGCACGGAAAGACTACAACAGATTTCTCGAAGTAGCCCCCCGGGAGCTGGGCGATTCCTACTTCCTTTCATGGATAGAAACAGATCCGCACAGCCCTTATTACTATGCCAAAGTCAAGAAAAACAATACCCTCTTTGTAGAAGAAATGTTCAAGAATGTCCCGATGCATCCGGGTATTTTTGTAGATATATTCCCGTTCGACAGGATACCCGACAACAAGCTGTTGCGGAAATTACAGTACGACGCAGCCGGTTTCCTCAAATGTTGCCTCATGGGAAAAGAGATATGGATGTGGAAACACTTCGGCAAATGCGAGATAGAACATCCCACAGACCGGGGAGCCTTCTCCTGCTTCTTGAATAAAGCAGTCGATGTTCTTTTCTCGAAGAAAGCAATTTACCGTATGCTGGTAGCCGTTCAAAGCTGCTTCAATTCATGGAACACGAAGTATTTCAACAACGTGATGACTACCACCGACCACGTGACCGGAGAAAGCCTCCGCCACCTGCAACCGGTGCCGTTCGGACCGCTCACAGTGAACGCTCCCGACAACCTGGAAGGTTTCCTGCGATACAACTACCCGACCCTGCACCGATATACAGAGGAAGAACAGGAGAAAGTGAACAATCACTACCCTGCCGCCCTTTCATTCAGTACGACTCCAAAACAAGAACTATGAATATGAAACCCGCTTTAGTAGATGTACCGGTACTGATACTGTTCTTCAACCGCCCGCAACAATTATCGCAAGTGTTCGAGCAGGTAAAGAAAGCACGCCCGTCACGGCTGTTTCTCTATCAGGACGGAGCACGAAACGAACACGACCTTCCCGGGATAAAAGCCTGCCGCGAAATCGTGTCGCAGATAGACTGGGAGTGCGAAGTAGAACGGTTCTATCAGGAAAAGAACTTCGGTTGCGACCCCTCGGAATATATATCGCAGAAATGGGCTTTCTCAAAAGTCGACAAATGCATTGTACTGGAAGATGATGATGTGCCGTCAGTCTCTTTCTTCCGTTTCTGCAAGGAAATGCTGGACAAGTACGAACATGACACCCGCATCAGCATGATTGCCGGATTCAACCCCGAAGAAATCAGCAAAGACATCCCTTACGACTATTTCTTCGCCACCACCTTCTCTATCTGGGGGTGGGCAAGCTGGAAACGTGTCGTAGACCAATGGGACGAGTTCTATACTTTTCTGGACGACTCCTTCAATATGCAGCAACTCGAACAACTCATCAAAGAACGCAAGTTCCGGAGCGACTTCATCTATATGTGCCGGCGTCATCGCGAACACCAGAAGGCTTTTTACGAAACCATTTTCCATGCCTCCATACTGTTCAACTCCGGACTGAGCATTGTGCCCACACGCAACATGATTAACAACTTGGGAGCAACGGCGGATTCCACCCACTTTGCCGGTTCCGTCCATACGCTGCCCAAAGGTTACCGCCGCATTTTCACCATGAAGCGTTACGAAGCGGAGTTTCCTCTGAAACATCCCCGCTACGTCATTGAAAATGTAGCGTACAAAAAAAGCGTCTACCGCATCATGTGCTGGGACCACCCGTGGATAAAGATAGGACGCTCGTTCGAGGAACTGTTCCTCAACCTGAAATACGGTAATTTTTCTATCATTACGAAAGCTGTTAAAAACCGAATAAACAAATGGCTGAAGAGAAACAAACATCACTAAAACCACTTACGATTTATTTCTACCATACCCGCCTCACGCGGGAAAGTTACGAGGAATGGAAAGAGTATAAATTCCCCGGACATATCTTGTACGGACTTCCATTGCTGGAAAAACACGGGATACGTTCCGTCATGCACAAGTGCCGGTACTTCTCAAGCCGCCTGAGGCTCATGCTCTACGCAACGAAAGAAATTCTGTTCTGCAAGGAGAAATATCAGGTGCTCTACGCCACCTCTTTCCGTGGTATCGAACCGGTGATTTTCCTCCGTGCACTGGGGCTATACCGCAAGCCGATCGTTATCTGGCACCACACGGCAGTAGTCAACAGTTCCGGTTTCGCACGCGAACAAATATCCCGCCTTTTCTATAAAGGCATAGACAAGATGTTCCTGTTCAGCCGGAAGCTCATTCAGGATTCGTTGAAAACCCGGAAAGCGCCTGCCCATAAACTAAAACTGGTACACTGGGGACCGGACCTCCCTTTCTATGACCACCTGTTGGCGGAAATGCCTGACCGCAAACCGGAAGGCTTTATCTCTACCGGCAAAGAAAACCGGGACGTAAGCACTCTCTTCCAGGCATTTGCCGCCACTAAAGAGAAACTCGACTTATATATCGCCGTCTCATGCGGTAACATCAATTATAAAAACATCATTGACGATTTCACCCTGCCCGACTCTATCCATGTACATTACACCGACGGAGTAATCCCCTACGAGCTTGCCAAACTGGTGGCGCGGAAAAGCTGTATTGTCATCTGTTGTCTGGATTTTCCCTATACCGTAGGGCTCACCACACTCGTAGAAGCATTTGCTCTCGGCATTCCCGTCATTTGTTCGCGTAACCCCAATTTCGAAATTGACATCGACAAGGAAGGAATCGGCATTACCGTAGAATACGGTGATGTGCAGGGTTGGACAGACGCTATCCGCTACATCGCCGACCACCCCGAAGAGGCACGACGCATGGGCAACAACGCCCGCAAACTGGCGGAAGAACGTTTCAATCTCGAAATCTTTTCACGTGAAATAGCAGAAAGCTTGCAGGAAATATCAAACTTTTCCTCTAAAAACCGTACATTTGCATAAACTTTTATGCACATGAGAGTCCTGATTATAAATACGTCTGAACGAATCGGAGGAGCCGCCATTGCAGCCGGCCGGTTAATGGAATCACTCAAGAATAATGGTATTAAAGCCAAAATGCTGGTGCGCGACAAGCAAACGGACCAGATCAGCGTTGTGGGTTTGAAGCGCAGCTGGCTGCAAGTATGGAAGTTCATGTGGGAACGCATCGTTATCTGGAGCGCCAACCGTTTCCAACGGTATCATCTGTTCGATGTAGACATTGCCAACACGGGAACGGACATTACCTCTCTTCCGGAATTTCGGCAGGCAGACGTCATTCACCTGCACTGGATCAATCAGGGAATGCTTTCATTGAAAAACATCCGGAAGATACTTACTTCCGGCAAACCGGTCGTCTGGACAATGCATGATATGTGGCCCTGCACCGGTATCTGCCATTATGCACGCGAATGCACGAACTATCAACAGGAGTGCCACAACTGCCCGTACATCTACAAAGGCGGTAGCAAGAAAGATTTATCTTACCGCACTTTCCGTAAGAAACAGAAATTGTATAGCAACGCCCCCGTTCATTTCGTCACTTGCAGCCGTTGGTTGAAGGAACAGGCCCAGGTCAGCAGGCTGTTCGAAGGGAAAAGCGTTATCAACATCCCGAACGCGATCAATACCAACCTGTTCAAGCCACAGAACAAGGAAGAGGCACGGGCCAAATGTATGTTGCCGCAAAACAAGAAGATGATTCTGTTCGGCTCGGTAAAGATCACCGATAAGCGGAAAGGGGCCGAATATTTAATCGAAGCCTGCAAACTGCTGGCTGAGAAACATCCGGAATGGAAAGAGTCGCTGGGAGTCGTCGTATTCGGCAACCAGTCCCAACAGTTGCAGGAACAGATTCCTTTCCATGTCTACCCGTTGCCTTACATCAAGAATGAGCACGAAGTGGTCAATATATATAATGCCGTAGACTTGTTTGTCATTCCTTCGCTGGAAGAAAATCTTCCCAACATGATTATGGAAGCAATGGCGTGCGGCGTTCCTTGCGTAGGATTCAATGTCGGCGGCATCCCCGAAATGATTGACCACCTGCACAACGGATATGTGGCCCGATACAAATCTTCGGAGGACTTTGCCAACGGTATACACTGGATACTGACGGACCCGGAATATGACGAGCTTTCCGCACAAGCCTGCCGCAAGGTATTAGGCAACTATTCCGAAAGCATTATTGCCAAGAAATATACGGATCTCTACAATAAAGTAACGGGGAAATATGCATAGCGTTCATCCTACTCCCAAGTTTTCGGTCATCACGGTGACCTATAATGCGGAAAAGGTACTCGAAGATACCATTCAAAGTGTGATTGCGCAGACCTATCATCACGTAGAATATATCATCGTGGACGGAGCCTCCAAAGATGGCACTTTATCTATCATCGACAGATACCGCCCACGGATACATACTGTTGTCAGCGAACCGGACAAGGGACTGTATGACGCCATGAACAAAGGAATTGCCCTCGCCAGCGGCGACTATCTCTGCTTTCTGAACGCAGGCGACTGCTTTCACGAAGACGACACGCTGCAACAAATGGTGCACACTATCAATGGTAACGAACTTCCCGACGTACTTTACGGAGAAACGGCTATCGTAGACGAGAAGAGGCATTTCCAACGTATGCGCCGTCTATCTGCCCCGGAAGTATTAACCTGGAAAAGCTTCAAACAGGGAATGCTGGTCTGCCACCAGGCATTCTTCGCCCGCCATACGCTGGTGGAGCCATACGACTTAAAGTTCCGTTATTCCGCTGACTTCGACTGGTGCGTCCGCATCATGAAGAAAGCCCGCACATTGCACAATACGCACCTGACAATCATCGACTATCTTGACGAAGGTATGACCACCCAAAACCGGAAGGCTTCTCTCAAAGAAAGATTCCGCATCATGGCAAAACATTACGGGCTGATAAGTACAGTGGCACATCATGCATGGTTTGTCCTCCGGCTATTCCTCAAACCGGGACAATAAGCGCGTTGCCTAAACCGGTAACGCAAGTAATTGGTACATTAATGTACGTGCCATACGCTCCTGCCCTTTCGTGTTAGGGTGCAGACGATCGAAACCCGAATCATAAAAATAGATAAGTTGTTCCTCAATCATCGGATTCATCCCTGTCACCGAGTTAAAGTCTATCACAGGAAGCCCCCAGAGATTACCGGCTTCTTTGACTGCCTGTACATAAGCGTCCACATATTCACCGCAACTATTCTGGTAGTTCTCATCCGGCTGCACGTTCGTTTCTCCGAAATTGGCAAACGCACGATGCAACGGAGTCAGCAGAATGATTTGTTTATCAGGAAACAGCTGTTTCATCCGCGTTATCCCTATATTGATACGTCCTTTATAGGTATTACTGTCCATTACAGGGGTTCGTTTCTTGCAAGTCTCCATTTTCTTCATTTCGCCACGGGCCGCCAACACTTGTTCTTCCGTTTCCGTAAACCATTCGCCAATAGGTATACCGGCATTAAAATCATTCGTACCCATCAGGACAATGATTGCATCCACTTCCTCTCCATGTTCTTTCATCAATTGCTCCGCCTGCCGGGGCACATCGTTCCATTGTCGCCCGCTTATTCCATATACATAAGGAGTAATCCCCAACCATTCTTGTAGAAAGTCCCAGTACTTTTTAATCTTATTACCATAGCAGTTAGGATCTGTAATAGAATCTCCTATATATCCTACCTTCTTCCCTTGCCACGGATGTTGAACCCACCCGCTATGACTGTTCTCACCGGAGTTTACGACTTTAGAAGCTTGACTCTGTCCATGCAGAAAACAAGTACAGAATAATAGAGCTGTACACGTTAGTAATAACTTGCTTTTCATTGGTATTCTATATTAAATGAGACATTTTTATTCAATAGACAGCAAATGTAACTCAAAAATATACAAATCCAATCAATAAATCGATAAACTGTTCATTCATCCGGCATTTTAAAAGTGTAAGGAAAATCTTCTTTCATTGGATATGTTTTCTCTGATTGAAAGAAGGCGCGATTTAATTTAAACCCATAGGTCTTTCCTTTCTCCAGCTTACTTCTATCTAATATAATACAAAAAGTATATTTATCTTTCCAAAACGGCTGATAGTCTGTATAAGGTGGCGATATTCTTTTATCATCCAACGGCCTTATACCATAAGCACCAAACATAGGTTTAGAGAAACGTATTTGTATAGTATCAATACCTAAAGGTAATATGCTATTTGAAATAGGAAATATATCTGTAATATAGGGTTCTTTATTATCGTACTCTTTCAATACATTATCAAAATCAGATGCCGTATAGTTGACAAAACTTACTATCTCAGGCATAAAATCCTTAATGGTAGAATACAAATTACGATGATTACGAAAATGTTCCATAAACGTCATGCTTCTTTCCATCCAGATAAAACCTTCATGTTGCCTCCATGCAGTTAAATGTGTAGCAGTGAATCCCCTATTAGGGTTATCTTTAAAATACATGATAGTCAATAGGTTGTTAAACCATTCTATCATCGTTGAATTGGTACTTCCATAAGCCAGTTTGGCCATCTTTTCTTTCACGTGAGGATAAATTATTTGCGAAGCAGAATCAATCTGAGACCAATATTGAGCAAGGCAAGGATTAGTATAGTGGTGTAACAACTCATGTACAATGACAGTTATAAGGAATCTACTATACGCCGGGTTTCCTTCTTTATCGGTACTACATCCAATAACAATTCCACGTTTTTCTCCCTTTGTTATTCCATTAAAAGCATAATTACCAGGTCCATTACAAAGAGATGCAACCACTATTGTATTTTCAGGTCCTTCGCCAAACATAGATTTAAACCACTCTGCATTCAGATCGACAAGAATAGTATTCAATCTAGTTTCAGCTATATCATATAAGCCACGATGCAGTGTATAGAAATCCTTAAATTTTGTTTGTCTATAAAAATCATTCAATAAACGGACAAATGTTCTGAAACTTTCCTCTGTCCACCTACTGTCAATCATACTTATCTTTGATGCGTCACATTGTGGATCAATAATCACTTTCCCTCTCTTTATCTCAATACATCCAGTTGCCGCAGGTACAGCATCATAAGCTATTCCTTGCTCCTCTCTTATCTTTTTGATGTAAGAGATGAGCTTATGTTCTCTATATTTTGAGAAGTAATTATCAATATCGGCTGTATAACCGGGGATAGTATTATTTATATACTCTTCCGCACCAGCCAATCGAAATGCAATACTTGTCAACTCAAAGCTTTCTTTTACTTGGCTTTTAACCTGTGCTGATATATTATTAATCGCACACAATAGCATTATTGTCCATAAAGTTGTTTTCATATATTGTCTCTTTATAACTATTTAATAAGCATATCTAACTCTTTCAACTGCACATCCCCTATATGTTCCCACTTAGCAACGACTTTTCCTTCTTTATCAATCAAGACATAAAATGGAATAGCATCACAATTGTATAGGTACGACAGGTTATTCTCCTTTTCATCTTTCTCATTCGTCTCAGAACTTAAAATTTGTGGCCAAACATTCA
>NZ_MNQN01000028.1:0-1061 GCF_001915455.1 Bacteroides sp. 43_46
CATCAGCCTCAATCTCAGCCATAAGTTCAGTGACCGCATTGATGCAGGAGCTTCCTGGATATTCAATACCGGTGGATGTATCACTATCCCCGAAAAGGCAACAATCATCATCCGGCCCGATGGCTCTATTGAGGAAACCGGTTACATCTCCCGGCGTAACAATTACCGCCTTCCCGCCAGCCATCGTTTGAATCTCGGCGTCAACTTCAACAAGAAGACCAAACATGGTATGCGTACCTGGAATATCAGTATCTACAATGCATACAATGCCATGAATCCGAACATCGTTTACAGCAAATACAAAAATGGATACAACGTATACTACGATGATTTCTACGAAAGTATTTATCATGGAAATACCGGGCAGAAGAAAGCTCAAACTGTCATCAAGAAAATAACAATACTGCCTTGTATTCCTTCTGTTACCTATACTTATAGATTTTAAAAACAAATCCGGCATATGAAAACAAAAATGAAATTACACCTTATTATATACATAACTATTGTAGGCTTCCTAACAGCCTGCGAAAACGAGATTCCTTACAATCCCGGACAACAAGATCCGCAAATCATCATGAACGCCTTGCTCGAAACCGGACAAGCTGAGAATGATGTCTATCTCCATTTAGGCGAGGGCTATAGTATTGAACATTTGAACGAAGCAACTCTTTTCCTCTACATCAATGGCAAAATAGCAGAAACTCCGAAAGCGGTTTCCCCGGAAGAAATTTATGGGCATCTGGAAGGAGAACTTGATAAGGACATTTATGAATCATTACTGAAAAGTATACGTTTCAAGAAATATCGTCTGACCAGCACACTGCATCCCGGTGACAACATACGTCTGGAAGCCACTGCCGAAAACGGAAAATACCATGCCAGTGCCGAAGTCACCGTGCCACAACCGATAGAGAGCCTGCACGTGGATACTTGCCTGGCCTACCTGCGCGAGTACAGCGGGAAAACCCTTTACCGCCAATACAAAATTACATTGCAAGACCGCCCCAACGAGAAGAACTACTACCGGCTGGACATTTGGAATGACCGTAGTTACTATTGCA
>NZ_MNQN01000028.1:1203-23400 GCF_001915455.1 Bacteroides sp. 43_46
GCAACTATGATGATGAAGAAAATGAATTGTTTCCCACCATAAATAACAAATACAACATATTCAATGATAACACTTTCCGTAACTCTTATGCCACATTGAAAGTATACACCCCTCTCTACCAAGATTATTATCCGATAGAGGGACACTACTACGACCATATATCCCGCAAACAAACCATCACCGTACGGTTGCTTAGCATCACTGAAGCCGAATACCGCTATCTAAAAGCCTTAAACTGCCTGGATGATGGGGATTACGACGATGCTTTAATGGAACCTATCAGTCTGCCTTGCAACGTCATAGGCGGATTAGGCTTTGTGGGAGTCTGCTCTGAAAGCAGAGTAATCATAGAATTACCCGAAACTATTTGGCAATAACATTTTGACTAATAAAAATCCTTTTATCCATTACTACAAATATAAATTCAGTTAGTCCACATTACATTCGTATTACAAAAAGCATCTAAACAAAGCATTTTCACACTATAAAATTGATTTAAGTCAAGAAATGAAGGTATAAACTACACTTTTTCCCTTATTCATTTTTGTGTTATAAAACATATACCTACATTTGCATAGGTAAAAGAAAAAGCTAAGCGCTTAGAGAGTTTTCAATAGGTATTAGATTGAAATTAGTAGGTATTATGAAACGTTTAGGATTAACATTAGTGGCAGCAGTCTGCCTGACTGCTACAACATTTGCAGCAGAAAACCAGCCTACAACTGCAAAATGGGAAGGTAACATCAACATAACAAAGTTGAGCAAGTATTTGAATCTGGATTCCAACCAGCATGAAGAAGTGGCAAACATCTGCGAATATTTTACAGAACAGATGGAACGCGCTACAAATTCCAAGAAGAATCAGGAGAAGTTACTCCGTAATGCAGTTTATGGTAATCTGAAGTTGATGAAAAAGACTCTGAATGAAAAGCAGTATGCCGATTATGCCAGAGTATTAAATGTCACACTGCAGAACAAAGGTATCGAAGTGAAATAAGCTTCGCTTCTGATGAATACGAAAATTGTATTTGATAAATAAAAAGGCATTGGACTTTAAAGGTTCAATGCCTTTTCTTTACGTCAACGCCACCAAAGTCTGCGGCGTCAACTCCCTAACCAAATAATTCTTATCACTTTACAAGCAGAATCTGTCTTGCAGTTCTTTTTTATACTTTCTGGAAACCAGCAGTTCCGTAACTTTGTCAAATGGTGGATAAAGCATGCATTTGCTATCCTTTATAATCATCAGATAATCAATATTGATAATATACGATTGATGTATCTGCACGAAACTGGATGAATATTGAGTAATCTGCTCAGCAGTCATTCCGCGACGCAGCACCAATGGCGGCTGGTTGTTTAGTATCACCTCCCACTGTTTACGCTCGGAGCAATAGCGAAAAAAACCGATTTCAGCCGGACGCAATGCACGCATATCATTGATTGGCGTAAATACGATAAATGTCTGTCCGGTATGCAACGGCGCACCAATGGGATATGACATTCTCTGCCCAGCTTCTGCCTGCTCTACAAAACGTGCAAGAATATCCCGAAACTCCTGCTCTTCAAAAGGTTTCAACAGATAGTCGAACGCAGCCTCCCGGATAGCCTGAACCATATACTTATCATAAGCCGTATAGAAAACAATCCGCATGTTCCATGAAACACTGCCACGTATTTCCTGCAGTAGTTCCATTCCTGTCATATCCGGCATTTCCACATCCAAGAACAACAAATCCGGCTGTACCTTGGCAATGAGTTTTTTCCCTTGCTTGCCATTACGGGCAGTTCCCTTCAAAGAAAAGCGTGCATCCTTTCCCAATTCAAAACTCAGATTCTCAAGAGCCACCTCATCGTCGTCAACTATTGCAACCTTATATTTATCCATGTTTCTTTTATGTTTTTCTTTTCGCGAATATATACATAATCCTGCTCCCATACAAAGCAACAAGAAGCCATTTACGGACTATTTATCCGTAAATATGCCTATCCTTGCAAAAAACGAG
Organism: Bacteroides sp. 43_46; assembly: GCF_001915455.1. Classification (NCBI taxonomy): domain Bacteria; kingdom Pseudomonadati; phylum Bacteroidota; class Bacteroidia; order Bacteroidales; family Bacteroidaceae; genus Bacteroides; species Bacteroides sp. 43_46. Next base: position 3,210 of record NZ_MNQN01000028.1, read on the forward strand.
ATTAAACGGTTCTTTTAAATCCTGTAATCGTAGTTGTCTGGCAACCAGAAAGTCACCTCACATCCCATCTCACCACTCTGTAGAGAGACATTGTGCACTGAAACATCAATGGCCTCCTTATTCTTATTGTTGAGAATCTGAATGGTCTGCATAATGACTTTCATTCCCGTCCCCGTGCCCCGGTTCCGACTGTCTGGACGATAACCGCCACCATTATCCGTTATCTTTATACAGATACCGTTTCCCCGGCGGCAGACCGAAACCCAAAGATTACGTTCACCTTCCTTCTCGCGCAATGCATGCTTCACTGCATTTTCAACCGGAATTTGAATCATCATAGACGGAATCCTTATTTGCTCCGGCTGCACATCCTTTTCTATCTTCAGTTCCGAATGAAAATCCGGACCTAAAGAACGGCGTTCCAGATTAATATATGTTTTCACAAAATCCAGCTCCTCTGCCAAGGTTACACACAGTTGTTCCGCCAATTCCAGATTGCGACGCATCAGTTTTACCAGCGACGAAAGCTCTTGCTTTTCTTCTACATTCCGCTCCGCCATCTCCCTGTTCAGCACATTGAAGATGAAATGAGGGGACAAGCGGTTACGGATATTCTCCAGACGAAGTGTAGAGACTGTGCGATGATTCCGTGCAAGCAACAAAGCACGTTTCTTTTTGCTGTACAGATAAAGGAAAACCGCCGTCAATATAGATACAACAGCTACAGCAAACACGACAAACTGTGTCTGCCTCAGCACCAGCACCTCGTTTTTCTGCTCCTGAAGCAAAACCCGATGTGCCATCAAGGTAGAATCCTGCTGATAACGCAAAGTCAAGTCTGCCGTACGCATCCGGACACGCTCATTCCTGATAGAATCATCAAGCAGGTTGTTCCTCTGCAGATAGTGATAAGCCCTCTTGTAGTTGCCGGTTTCCTCGTAAAACTGCTGAAGGTATTTATTACGGATATGTACCATATCAGGGTCGATGCCCGGAGGGACTACACTCTCGGACAATAAACGACGCGCCTCTTGAAAGTCTTTCTGAAGCAGAGCCAATTCTATTTTCTGCGTATCGATATAATATAGTGCAGTACTTACCCCCATTTCCTCAAAAAAAAGTTGGCATTCATTTATATATTTAACAGCCAAATCAACCATATTCAGTTGAAGATAACAGTCTCCTAAATTCAACCTCCCCAGATTAAGTTCAAAACTCATATCATCATATCCTTCGACTAAATCAATAACCTTTTGGAAATATTTTATCGCTGTCTGGTAATCCTCCCTATAATAGTAAGAAGTCCCTCTATTATTCAAATAAATATATTTTTCATAAGGTAGCATACTGTCATAGCTTTCTCCTGCTAGATTATAATAGTAATCACACTGTTCAAAATCACGCATGGTAACATATACTTGTGCCAAACCATAATAAATGGGAGGTTTCTTGGTAGAAGCTATATGCAAAGAGTCGCACATCAACAAAGCTCTCCTATACCAAGCTGCCCCTATATCCAATTTTCCTAAACGGTTATTCGCATCTGCAAGATTCATCAAAATATCCGGCACCACTTCAATCCTAGTCCCTCTCATCCGTAATTCATAAGCCTTCCGGAAACAAATTTCGGCAGAATCCATATTCCCAACACGTGCAAAGATATTTCCCTTCATATTGAAACATTCAGACTCCAAATCTGCCATTTGAGAAGAACTATGCTGCCTTTCTATAAAGTCATGTATCTGCTGGATTACGATTTGTGCCGAATCAAGCTGTGAAGTAATCAAATATGTTTTCAGTGTCATTGCCAGATAATTATACTTGACCAAGCTATCCTTTGCCTCTTCCATCTTTTGAAAAGCCTTCAACCTTACCTTTCGGGGCACAATGGCCACAGAATCTCCATTTATATGGGAAAAATCCTCAAAAGCTCTCATTTCTGTGTATACGTCCTCTTTATCTCCGGGCGCACAAGCTCCTAGAAGCACAAACCCTAATATCCAATAAATATAAAATCGAATTCGCTTATCCATCCTCTCTCTCCCATGTTTCTCGTAATTAGATTATTTATTCAATACATCTGCAAACTTAAAATATTTTTGCGAAATACCGTCAAGCATAAGGCGTATTTCTCAACCACAAAAGAGCATACGCTACCGCTTTATTAAAACGAAACAAAAAATCACATCATAGTACAATATTTAGCTACATAAACCATTGAAACAACATTTTAGTACATTTCAAACTTTTTCTCATTTTCTTATTTACATTTTTATTAATTACTTTGTGGATAAAGAATTGCGAATATACTCAATCAAACAAAATAATACAATCACACAAAGAAAGATGTTAGACAGTGGACAAATCATAGCAGATAGATACGAGCTACTCAAACAACTAGGAAGAGGAGGATTTTCTGAAGTTTGGCTGGCACAAGACAAACTTACGGATGTTAAGGTCGCCATAAAAATATATGCTCCAGGGATGGGGCTTGACGATGCGGGGATATCCCTTTTCACACAAGAGTTCTCCCTCGTATTTGATATGAATCATACAAATTTACTGCATCCTACTTATTATGACTGCTGGGAACGGATGCCATACCTGATTTTGCCTTTTTGCAAAAACGGTTCGGCCTTCCAATACCTTACTGACAACAACCGGATAACAGAAACGGAAAGCTGGCATTTGCTCCATGATGTTGCAGAGGGACTGGCTTATCTTCATGCAAAAACTCCCCCGGTTATCCATCAGGATATAAAACCCGATAATATTCTGATTAATGATGAGAATAGGTATATGATTACGGATTTCGGAATCAGCGCACGGATTAGAAGTACATTACGCAGGAACCAAGGACAAGAATCCAGTGGAGGAACTTTGGCCTATATGGGACCAGAACGTTTTGGTCCATCTCCCGCCCCTATTATGGCTAGTGACATTTGGTCATTGGGAGCAACAATGTATGAGCTTCTAACCGGTATGCCGCCCTATGGCGATCATGGAGGCGTATTGCAAAAAAACGGTGCAGACATTCCACTTATCAACGAAGACTTTTCTCAAGAATTAAAGGATATCATTTACAAGTGCCTTGCCTTAAATCCATGGGACAGACCCACAGCCAGACAAATTGCAGACTACACTTCCCAACATATCAATGGAAGTCCCGTCCCCTTTAGCCTGTCAAACAACAGCCATGATACTTTGCAAGAGGAAGAGGACAAAACCCATGAGGATTCCATTAGCGCACACTCTTCTGACATAAATAAGATGTCACCCTATCAAGACAAAGGGAAACGCAAAAAAGTTATAGTCGTAGCAGCAATCACAGCTATATTCGCAACAATTGTCATCATCTTTTCGCTAATAAGCGGCAAAGAACCAGTAGTGGAATCCATACCGGAACCGACTCCAACGATTGATTACGACAAAATGTGTCTGTCAATCATTCAAGAAGGCGAAAACTCTAAAATACAAGGAGATGTTTTCCGATTTGACATTGACACTTTAAAGCAAAACAATGATTCCGTATTTGAGGATTTTTACATAAATGCCATTGGCAAATACCGCCAAATAAATTACTACAAAGATTCCATCTCCGCGAAAATATACTTAAATGCAACAGAACTGAAACAGCAAGTAGAGGCCATACTGGATTCTGCCTATCATGTTTTTAAAGAAAAGGCAAATATCATGAAAGACCTTGACCAAGCCGTAGCAGCCCAGGCTTTTGAAGACCGTGCAAAAAAAATAGAACCATATATAAACATAGACAACAATGAAAATGAATAAACTTATCAGACTGATTGTTTTAGCGTTCGCTCTCTCTATGCCAATAAGTATATGGGGGCAATGCGCCTCCATCTATCAAAAGGGAGAGACATACATGAAAAGAGGAAGATACAGAGACGCTATTAAAAGTTTTAAAGCAGCCATGAAATGCGACAGCAATCTGGAGCAAGCATGCAAAAATAAAATCAAAGAGTGTGAGGAAAAAATAAATCCCGCTCCCAAGCCAGCGCCTCCTGCCGAAATCACCAGACTTACCATAGACAGAAAAAGCCTGGAATTTGGGTGTGAGACAAAGACTGCAGAAAGTATAAAAATAGAAAGTCTTCCAGAACAATGGACTGCAATATCAGATGCAGACTGGTGTCAAGTGACTCCCGGTGAGAAGAAACTCTCCATAAGCTGCCAGACCAATTGGCTGACTACCGAACGTAAAGCCACCATTACAATCAGTAATGAAAAGATGAAAGCTACGGTCAGTGTTACCCAAGGTGGCCAAGAAGAATTCATTAATATCGCATTAGATAAATTGGAATTCGGCTCCAAAGGAGAAATTAAGGAACTGCAAGTAGACTCCAATGCCGAATGGGAAGTTGCAGATATTCCTGAATGGTGTGAAGCTATAGCAAAAGACCGTGGCAAACTCATTCTAAAAGTGGGAAAAACCAAGAAGGCCAGAGAAGGAACTCTCATAGTTAAAAGCAAAGGAGGAAAAATATCTTCAATTATTCTCTCCCAGAAAAAGGGAGGTCTATTCTAAATTCATGGTAAACCGACAATGGTGAGAAACTCTGATTTATACAAAGTAATTCCATTATTAAAGTAAAATCTTATGAGATGTATGAATTGCGGTTGGGACAACCATTCCAACACAACAGTATGCCTGAAATGCGGGCAACCTTTGCGAATGCCGGAGAATTATGCCAACAGTCAGGACATTTTTATTTCAAAAGAAGGTCATGGAGAAGCTATACCCAAACCGACAGTATTGAATGTCAGCTCTAATGAAGAAAAATGCAGAAAAACTGTGGTGTTTTCCACAACAAATGAAGAAGAGAATCATTCTACTGTTGTACAGCCAATTATAGAATGTCCCAATTGCAATTACCCGGTAGTAGGAGATTTCACAAGTTGCCCTTGCTGCGGAACTCCATTGAAAAGAGCAAACACATCAACAAACAATGAATACAAAACAATAAGAGTAGAAGAGGAAGTACCTTCCGTTTCTGAAGAGAAAATGCTCTGTCATGAATGTGGAAGTAAGATAGCAATAACCTGCTCTTTTTGCCCGAACTGCGGTGTCCGCGTACATCGGCCAACCATACGCCGACAAATAAAGAACATCACAGAGACAGAACCGGAAACCAAACCTCACTGTTCATTAACAATTATACCGGAAGAAGAAGAGAACATTCTTCCGAAAAGATTTGAATATGAAGGGAACTCCATCATCTTGAACCGGGAAAATACAGAAATGTCTAATCGTACAATCACCTCAAAGGAACAAGCTGAAATAGTTTTCGATGATGGTCATTGGTATCTGCTTGACCGAAGTATGCTCCAAACGACCTATATCCAGGTAAACAGAAAAATAGAAATCATACCGGATGATATCATTGTACTAGGCGACCGAAGATTCAAGTTTGAATGTGACTAAATATAACTCTTGTGAATAACCGGACTGTCGACAGATGTGATTATAATGTAGGGGAATATATCAATAACCGTTATAGGGTTTCCCAAACATTAGGCGAAGGTTCATTCGGTAAAGTATATCGGGTTACGGACAGCGCAAGCAAAGATTATGCGCTTAAACTACTGAGATTATGGGAAGTTCCTCCTGAAATACGTAAACCATTAATGGAACGTTTCGAGATGGAATTCAAAACTGGGCAAATTGATTGTGACTATTTAGTGCGTTCATTGGACTACGGTACAGTTGGAGGCAACCCTTATATTGTAATGGAATACTGTTCCGGAGGAGATTTAACACCTTATTTAGGTTCTGGAAGCAGTAAGATTCCTCTAATTTGCCAACAAATTCTAATAGGTTTACATGCTTTGCATACCAGAGGCAAGGTTCACCGTGACCTAAAGCCGGAGAATGTCCTTTTCAAGAGTAACGGAATTGCTGCGTTGACAGATTTCGGTATAGCAGGGGATAGAAACAAACGTATGACTGAACGCAATATTTTTGGTAAACCCAACCAAATCTTCGGGACTTATGCATATATGCCGCCAGAACAAGTGAACCGCATGCGAGGTGAGGCCACTGTCCTACCCACTACGGACATTTTTTCTTTTGGAGTATTAGCCTTTCAATTATTGACTGGCAGTTTGCCCTTTGGCGAATTGAGCAGTCATAATGAATTGGCACTATACCAGAAACGTGGGAAAAATGGAGATTGGAACCGGCAGAAATTGACACAGTTGAAACATAGAGAGCAGTGGCAGCAACTCTTTGCAGGATGTCTTAATCCAGATTTCAAAAAACGTTTCCAGTCTGTGCAAGAGGTATTGGAACACCTGCCAGCAATAAGCCAAGTCCCTATGGAAAGAGGATATTGTCCACCACAAACAGTCAATGGTTTCTGTATACGTATTATGCAAGGTGAAGAGTACGGAAAAATATATCAATTAAGTGAACTTATAAAATATGGCAATAGAATCCTTACTATCGGGAGAGAACGCGACAATCTGCTACATATAACAGAACAGCAAAGTGCCTATATATCACGCCATCATTGCACAATAGAAACAAATCCCGCCACTGATAAATGGATTATTCGGGACGGGCAATGGCAGAAGGAGTTAAAGTTGTGGCAGGAGTCCAGTAATGGGACTTATGTCAATTCCACCCAAGTCACCAAACAAGGGCATATACTGAAAATTGGAGATATCATCTCCATTGGGGATGTAAAAATGAGATTTGAAAACTATTAATTATATATCAAGTAGTATGGATACACAAAATTACAAACGTACCTTAGCCGGCTCAGTAGGGGCTGGTATGGGGGCATTAATGGGTGCTTCCGGTAGAACTTACTTTATTTTGGAGCACAAGACCTCTTCAAAGTATCATCAAGCGGGAGAATCCCAAAAAATCATTGTCGACCAAGTAGAATTAGGTAGAGACGCTTCCTGCCAAGTACGCTTTGATGAAAGTTTCGAAACAGTTAGCCGCAAACATGCTGCAATTGTACGCGACGGTGAAAACTGGAAACTTATCCACCTTTCACACTCCAATCCGACATTGGTCAACGGACATCCTATAAATGGGTCCTACTATTTACAAACAGGAGATGAAATACAATTATCCGTTGGCGGACCACGCTTGGGATTCATTGTTCCACAAGGTCGCCAAGCATTAACTTCCAGCATTGGATTGACTGAGAGAATGAGCCTTTTCCGCAAACAAGCCTTACGCCCCTACAAGACCGCATTAACAATCATGGGAATTGTTTTCGTACTGGCGGTGGCAGGATTGGCTGCCTGGAACTACAGTTTAGGTGTAAAAAATGATTTGTTGGCACAGAAGACAGAAGAACAAGAACTTCAACTGAAAGGATACCAAAACCAATTGGATTCACTGGGGACCGAAAGAGCATCTCTAGAAGCACAGCAACGGGAGTTAGAGACCAAATTACGAAACAGTGACGGTAATGCAGAGGCCTTAAAAACACAGTTGGACAACGTTAATAGTCAATTAAAGAATGTCAATGCAAGTTTCTATAAGGTCAAATCAGACTTGGACAATCTCTCAAACAGCATAAGCACTAAAAGCATTGAGAATTCAAGCAATGCCATTAACGCAAATATACAAGAAGGCACCAGACTCTCCAAAGACCAATATTATGAAGACCCTGATATAGCAGATGAACAAGACAGTAATGCTTCAGGAGATTTGAAAGATTATTATGATTATATCTATACAATTAAAGTCGACCGTATTGAAATCGAATATAATGGAACAAAGTTTGATCCGGGCATACAAGTTTCAGATATAATCTGCGGAACTGGCTTCATGCTATCAAACGGAATGTTTGTAACAGACAGGCAGAATGTCGAGCCATGGATATACTCCAACACAGAGTGGAAAGACCCATGGCGTAAACTATTGGCTGTATACAAAGGAGCAGGATGTAATATCATTATCCATTACCGTGCATACAGTACCAAAGGAACTGGAAAGCCTCTGACATTTACCAGTAGCGATTTTGCCAAAGACGGACGAAATGATGTACAAGTGACCGAAATAGAAGTAGATAAATCCATCAGGGTACAACTAAGGGAACATGGGATAAAATTGACCTATACACGTAGGAAATATATCAGTGTCAGCATTGTTACCCCTGCTGCCAACAGTTGGGCATACATTAGAGGAAAAGGCGTTTATGGTGAGGGATTGCCTTACGACATTACCGCCGCAGACAACATGAGTGGAGGTACAGAAGTTCAAATGGTGGGCTATGCAGGTTATGCTGATATTCATAATCTTACTCCGGCTCATTTCAATGACCATACCAATATAGCCGACACAAAATATGAGACTACCATATTACAGAATCGTGTGGCAGAGCCCGGTTATTATGGTTCTCCAGCATTCCTTCTAGAAAATGGTTCTTACAAAGTAGTGGGTTTCATGGTAGGAAGCATAGAGGGTAAGGATCGTTTAGTACCAATCAGAAATTTAATACATTAAAATTAAACATGTCCGAGATAAGCATTAAATTAGCGGCAGGTACCAATGTTGGTTTAGTCAGGAAAAACAACGAAGACAATTTTGTTGTCAATCGTGATTTATGCCAATCAGAGTGGATTATCCCCCAATCGATAGAACCCATTTCTTTAGGACGGTATGGCAGCATATTGGTAGTGGCCGACGGAATGGGCGGCACCAATGCCGGAGAAGTTGCTTCTGCCATAGCCATTGAGACGGTGCAAAATGCATTCACCCCCGAGAATTTAGGAGATATTATTACGCAGGAAGGCATTGTTACCTCAGAAGAAGCCGTTGAAGAATTTCTGGGTAGAACTGTCAAAACCGCTGATTTAAATATTGTCAATGCAAGTAAAGAAGATAGTAGTACCCAGGGAATGGGTACTACTATTGTCATTGCTTGGATATTGAACGATAAAGCCTATATCTGTTGGTGTGGCGACAGTCGTTGTTATGTATTCAATGGCAATTCAGGTTTTTGCCGTTTATCTAAAGACCATTCCTATGTACAAGATTTAGTAGATCAGGGAAAACTAGATCCTGAAAATGCGTTTGACCATCCTTACAGTAATATCATTACCCGCTGTTTGGGAGACCCGACCAATCGTTCCAATCCCGATTTCCGTTCCTATAATTTAAAGGATGGCGATACTCTCCTACTGTGTAGTGATGGGTTATGTGGTTTATGCCACGACGAAGAGATAATGCAAATTATAGAAGAGAACCAGGATGATTTAATGACATGCAAGGATAGGTTGATAGAAGCTGCTCTTGAAGCAGGTGGATATGACAATATTACGATTGTGTTATGCCACATCATGCTACAGAATACCGAGCCCAAAGTAAAGTTGAATAATACAGTGTTCAGCAAACCCAACCACCACAAAATCCGGAAAATTCTTCTGTTACTCCTGGTACTGGCTTTAGCGGCAGGCTTCTATTTATATAGAAATCCACAGCAATATGCAAAATGGAAAACGATACTATATCAGGCAGATACGGTTCTAGTTACAGAGACAGACACTACTAACACTACCCTAACAGATTGATTACTATTGTGAAACTATGCAACTGAAAAATGGTGATATATTTGCTGAACACTATCAGCTGAAGAAACTATTAGGAGTCGGAAGCTTTGGTGAAGTCTGGCTTGCCCGAAATATATTGGCAGATGTAGACGTTGCCATAAAGTTGTACGGACTGTTGGATGACAACGGCATAAAAGATTTCCGGGAAGAATTCAAACTTGCCTACAAATTACACCATCCCAATCTACTGCACCTTAATCATTTTGATGTTTTTGGACAGTGCCCTTTTTTGGTAATGCCTTACTGTCCCAAAGGGTCCTCAGTGAGCTTGAAAGGCAAAATGTCTGAAAAGCAAATCTGGCGCTTCATACGCGATGTATCATGCGGATTGATGTTTCTTCATAATCAGAATCCTCCTATCATTCATCAAGATATAAAACCCGATAATATTTTGATAGGGGATGATGACAAATTCATCATCTCAGATTTTGGCATCAGCCGTAAACTGGAGCATACTTTTCGTAAAAGTATCAACAAAGTAGAAAGTTCCGGAACACTTGCCTATATGGGACCAGAACGTTTTGCAGAGAAACCACTGATTGTGGCTACCAGCGATATATGGTCTTTAGGGATGAGTGTTTATGAATTATCCACTGGTCTTGTATTATGGGAAGGTATGGGAGGTTGTGTCCAACTGAATGGTGCACATATTCCAGCATTAGATGAGAAATATTCTTCCCAATTGTCCCAGTTTGTTCACGCATGCCTTGCCCTCAACACTTGGGACCGCCCCACAGCCCAACAAGCCTATGAGTTTGCTTGCTCCATACTAAAACAAACAAAGACAGACTCTCCTTCAGTACAGCTGAAGCCTATTGCTCCACTTTTTCCTAAAACAACATCACCACGCCTTAAAGAAAAGTTCTGTCCTTCGAACATGCATAAACGCATAGCAGGATGGACCGGCCTTGGTATAGTATTGATTCTATTGCTTGTCAAAGGAGGTTCCATATACTTTAGACACCTTGAAGAAGAGCGCAAGTACGCTGCATGCCGTACAGAAGAAGACTACAGAGATTTTCTAAAAGAATACCCCTCCTCATCTCATGCAAACTTTATAAAACAATTTTTGGGAAACAAGGTAAATCCAATCTCCCCAATAAATAGAGAAGAAAACATCGTTATGGACTCGGTAAAAACGGATACTGCAAAACTTGAACAGTTCCAAGAGGAACCTAAAAAACAGATTGTCCACCCACATCCACAACCTTCTTCACAGCCAGTTCTTCCCATTACTGATATAAGAGAAGTCAGAAGAGAAAATGAAGAACGCCTCTTCTATAGTTGCCAGTCGGTAGCAGATTACGAAGAATATTTGCGAAAATATCCCAAAGGCAGGTTTGTACACAAAGCCAAAAGAGCAATCCAGCAAATAGAATCAGAAATGATGCAGTCCAATCCTTCCACTCAAGAAATACACATAAGGAAAAATACAAGAGTCAATGTCAGACTATAAATAATGAATAGGGCATTCCAATGTTTGAACTGCCCTATTCACTATTCAAATACTTGATTTTATTTAATCGTCACCATCGTCGCCCCAAATCCGTACTCCTGGAACGAAGCATCCTGATGGCGGCAGTCAGGATATTTACGTTTCAGCTCGTCCAGCAAGGCTTTACGCAGCACTCCATCTCCCTTGCCGTGAATAAAGACGATGCGTTGTTCGCGCTTTTTCTTGTATTGTTCCATCACTTCACGAAACTTATCCAGCTGGTAATTCAATATTTCGCTGTTGCTCATGCCGCAGGTGTCATCCAGCAACTCGCCAATATGCAGGTCAATTTCGACAATCCCATTCTTGCCACCACGCTTGATGACCGTCTGCGGTTTGGACGGAGTATCTGCCGTTTTTTTCTGTATCAAAGCCTCCTTCAGTTCCTCTGCCGAAACATACACCTGCTTGGCAGGCTGGTCATTCCGGACAATATCATACACCAAGGCCGGTGTTTCAAAGAAAACCGTCTGCTGGAATGTATGCAGTTTATAGAACTTTACCATATCTATGCGGACTTCCACACTGACAGCCGGTTTCATTGTGAACGCACGGTTATCTTTGAATGCCACCAGCTGTACCATCACACGTTCACGGTCGTTCAACTCGGACTTTTCGAACTCCTCCAGCAGAAGTTTCGTATTCGGCTCTATCAAACCATGCGAACGGGCTGTCCAGGACTTTCCTTCGGCACTCGAATAGGTGTAATACATATAATAATTACTGTCGTTCACCAAATATGCCTCGAAAGGTGTAGTGCTGACAGCCTTGATATCCTCCGGAACAAAAGCCAGAAAAACATTCAGGATATCTCCACCTTTCATCTCGGGCTGACGATAAACAGATATCTGCGGTTTCTCCAAACGGACCGATTGAGACTCTGAAACCTGAGACTCCATAGCAGACGGCCTTGCCGCAGTAGCGGCCGTGCGCAATTGTTGCTCTTCTTCCCGCTTCTTCTTGGCAGCCGCTTTGGCTGCCGGAGTGGGGATATTATAATCATCGGTCTCTATCACCACACATTCGTTTATGGGCATCGGTATGTCAAAACCGTCGGCATCTTCCACCAACACGATGTTTTTCCCTTGAAATCCTGTCACAACACCGCCCCCAACTTCGCTGAGGAAACGAACTTTATCTCCTATCTTCATAGTAACTTATCTTTTAGTTTGTCTTTTCCTACTTTCTTCCTGCAAAGTTAGGAATTATTTCCCTTATTCTTCAAATCTTCCCAAATATCCGTACCTTTGCAGCCGATATAATAAAGAGAAAGCCATCATGAAAGAAGACCCCAGACATATCAGAATCAGCGAATTCAACTACCCGTTGCCGGACGAACGCATTGCAAAGTTCCCATTGTCCGTACGTGACCAGTCCAAACTGTTATTGTATCGCCACGGAGAAGTTTCAGAAGACAGATTCACTTCACTGCCGGAGTATCTGCCATCGGGAAGCCTGATGATATTCAACAATACCAAAGTCATCCAAGCACGCCTGCATTTCCGGAAAGAAACGGGAGCACTGATTGAAGTATTCTGCCTGGAACCCATACAGCCGAACGACTACGCCCTCAACTTCCAGCAAACCGAGCATGCCGCCTGGCTCTGCATGGTCGGCAACCTGAAAAAATGGAAGGAAGGCATGCTGAGACGTGAGATGACCGTGAAAGGCAAGTCACTCACCCTGACCGCCGAACGGGGTGAATGCCACGGAACCAGCCATTGGATAAACTTCCGCTGGAATAATCCGGAAGTGACTTTTGCCGACATTCTCGAGGTCTTCGGTGAATTGCCCATCCCCCCCTACTTGAACCGGGAGACCCAGGAAAGTGACAAGGAGACTTACCAGACTGTCTACTCCAAAATCAAAGGTTCGGTGGCTGCCCCTACAGCGGGACTGCATTTCACCCCACGCGTATTGGACGCATTGCGCAATAAAGGAGTAGAATTGGAAGAGCTGACACTCCATGTGGGAGCCGGAACCTTCAAACCGGTGAAAAGTGAAGAAATAGAAGGGCACGAAATGCATACGGAATACATCTCTGTCTCGCGCAACACATTGGAAAAACTCATAGTACACGGCGGCAAGGCAGTGGCCGTAGGAACAACTTCAGTGCGCACATTGGAAAGCCTTTATCACATCGGAGTCACTTTACTGAATAATCCAGAAGCCACAGAGGAAGACTTGCACGTCCACCAATGGCAACCTTATGAAATGTCTGCCAAGGCCACCGCCACCTCTGCAGTAGAAGCCCTGCAAGCCATTGTTGCCTATCTGGACAGACATAGCATGGAGGCTCTGCATACCAGCACTCAAATCATTATCGCTCCGGGATATGAATACAAAATCGTGAAGGCTATGGTGACTAATTTCCACCAACCGCAAAGTACCTTGCTGCTGCTCGTATCAGCTTTCGTACACGGTGATTGGCCGAAGATTTACAACTATGCACTGGCACATGATTTCCGCTTCCTGAGCTATGGAGATTCATCATTATTAATACCCTAAGCACAATGAACCACGATAACAATCAAGAGATGTTCCCCCTTGTCGACGAACAAGGCAACATCACAGGTGCCGCCACCCGTGGCGAATGCCATAACGGTAGCAAACTGCTTCATCCGGTAATCCATCTTCATGTATTCAATTCCAAAGGTGAGTTGTATCTACAGAAACGTCCCGAATGGAAAGACATACAACCGGGGAAGTGGGACACCTCCGTAGGCGGACACGTCGATTTAGGTGAAAGTGTAGAGATGGCGCTAAAACGCGAAGTACGCGAAGAGCTCGGCATTACCGACTTTATTCCCGAAACCGTCATGCATTACGTCTTCGAGTCTGCCCGCGAAAAGGAACTGGTCTTCGTACACAAAACTGTCTACGACGGTGAAATACATCCCAGTGACGAGCTGGACGGAGGACGTTTTTGGAGCCCCGATGAAATCAAGGCAAATATCGGCAAAGGTGTATTCACCCCGAATTTTGAAGGAGAGATAGGAAAGGTCATCAACTTGTAGTGGAAGCTGCTTTCTATCAGTTCGCAAAATATTCCTTCATCTTTCTCCTGACCCGTGGAGCAAGTAACAGCAGTGACGTCATCGTAGGCAATGCCATCAAGGCAAAAGCCAAATCCATGATGGCAACCACTGCTCCCAACGGAATCATGGCAGCCACAACAATCATCACCAAATAGAAGTAGTTATAATACTTGGCATTCTCCGCACCAAACAAGAAGTTGGTGCACTTCAGTCCATAATACGAATAAGAGAACATGGTAGAAAAGGCAAAGAAAAAGACCATCACCATCAACAGATAATGCCCATAGCCGGGAAGGAGCTGCTCAAAAGAATTCAAAGCAATATAAAGGCCTTTTATGCCTCCTTCCGACGCATAGTTTCCAGCTATAAAAATAGGGAAGGCCGTCAATGTACAAACAAGCCCCGAGTCGATGGCCGGTCCAATCATGGCTACCAGCCCCTCACGAATGGGATTGTCATTACGGGAGGCGCCATGCATCATAGAGGCCGTACCTACACCTGCTTCATTGACGTAGGCAGCACGGCGGGCACCAGTCAGTGCAGTTCCCAAAATTCCACCGATACCGGCTTCCAGGCTGAAGGCAGACTGGAAAATGGAAGCCAACACTCCCGGCAACTTATCAAAATTCAAACAAAGAATAACGAAGACAAGCAGCATATAGCAAGTAACCATCACCGGCACTATTTTAGCCGAGATAACCGAAATGCGCCGGATGCCACCGATAATGACCGCCCCTACCACCAGGCTAATGACAATACCCATCACAAAACGCAGACCGAGTGTATTCTCTATTCCTGCCGGAGTAGTAAATACCGTAGTGACAGACTCGACCAACTGATTGGCTTGCATTACACACAACGTACCTATCAACCCCACCACCGCAAAGAAATAAGCAAACGGTTTCCAGCGTTCGCCCAACCCATGAAGAATGATATACATCGTCCCCCCTTGCGGTTCTCCGGCAGAATCGTGTCCTTTGTACATAATGGCAAGAGCCCCTTCAAAGAATTTGGTGGACATACCCACAACGGCACTTACCCACATCCAGAAAATGGCTCCGGGACCTCCTACTGTAATAGCGATAGCCACCCCCGCAATATTCCCCATACCCACTGTTGACGCTATGGCGCTCATCAAGGCCTGGAAAGAACTGATTTGTCCTTCGCCCGCCACTTCCGATTTATAGCGCAAGGCCTTTATCGAATATCCGATGCGGCAGAGGGACACAGCTCCGGAATAAAAGAACAAGAAAAGTCCTCCCCCTATCAGAAGGATAAATAAGGGATACCCGCAGACAAAGTCACTGACAGTGGTTATTGCTGAGCCTATAGAATCTAAAATACCATTCATAGTAGTAGTTTGATGGAGGAGTTCATGGGAAGGTTTAAAAAAAGTCCCACTTCTCTTTCACGGGAAAGTGGGACATTCATTATAACATTTCGTTCGGCCTTATTTAGCCAGGTCTTCAATCACCTTCATAATCTGCTGGCCGATTTCCTCGGCAGCCTCCGGTGTGGCAGCCTCACTATAGACACGGATAATCGGTTCCGTATTGCTCTTACGCAGATGAACCCATTTGTCGGGGAAGTCAATCTTCACACCGTCTATATCATTGATTTCTTCATTCTTATACAGCTCCTTCACCTTGGCAAGAATAGCATCTACATCTGTTTCAGGAGTCAAGTCTACACGATTCTTTGCCATGAAGTATGCAGGATAGGATGCACGGAGTTCGCTCACCTTCTTACCTTCGTGTGCCAGATGGCTCAAGAACAAGGCAATACCTACCAAGGCATCACGTCCATAGTGGCTGGCCGGATAAATTACCCCACCGTTTCCTTCGCCACCGATAACGGCACCTACTTCCTTCATTTTGGTAGTTACATTCACTTCACCTACGGCAGAAGCGTAATATTCTTGCCCATACTTGCGAGTTACATCGCGCAAGGCACGGGTCGAACTCAAATTGGATACCGTATTGCCCGGAGTATGTTTCAATACGTAGTCGGCAACAGTAACCAGTGTATATTCTTCACCGTACATCTTGCCGTCTTCGCAAATCATTGCCAGGCGGTCTACATCAGGGTCTACAACAAATGCAACATCTGCCTTCCCCCCTTTCATCAGGTTCATGATGTCACCCAAGTTCTTTTCCAAAGGCTCGGGATTATGCTGGAAGTTACCGGTCGGTTCGCAATAGAGCTTCTCTACGTGCTGAACGCCAAGTTGTTCAAGTAGTTGCGGCAGAATAATACCACCTACAGAGTTTACACAATCGATGGCTACACGGAAGTTTGCCTTTCGGATAGCTGCCACATCTACGAGGTCAAGTGCCAATACGCTGTCGATGTGTTTCTGGTTGTAGCTTAAATCCTGACGGTACGAGCCAAGTTGGTCCACTTCGGCATAGTCGAATTCTTCGGCGGCGGCAATGCGGAGTACTTCCTGGCCTTCGGCAGCGTTCAGAAATTCACCCTTTTCATTCAGCAGTTTCAACGCATTCCACTGCTTGGGATTATGTGAGGCAGTCAGAATAATACCTCCACTGGCACCTTCCATGGTTACAGCCAGCTCGGTAGTCGGAGTAGAAGCCAAATCAATATCCACTACATCCCAGCCCATACCCATCAAGGTACCGACTACTACGTTCTTGACCATCTCGCCAGAGATGCGGGCATCACGCCCTACCACGATTTTGTTACTTTTTACAGTACACGTCTTACGAATCAGGGTAGCATAAGCTGAAGTGAACTTCACAATGTCGAGCGGATTCAATCCCTCGCCAGCACTACCGCCAATTGTTCCGCGGATTCCAGAAATAGATTTGATTAGAGTCATAGGTTAATGATTTAAAATTTATCGGTTAGTTCCAAATTTGGAGTTTATGTAAATCGTAATAATAAGGATGAACGTCCCGCATAGCATCCGACTGTCCCATCTTGGAAGGAACAATCAGCTTCACATGTGCTCCGTTACGAATATAATTCAACGCAACCAGCCAGCCAGCAGGTACAGACGAACCATGATATATAAGCATATAGCCTTGAGTGAAAAGTCCGGCAATAGACGAAGAAGTAACAGAATATCTAAACTCATCCACAACAGTCGGACTATTCATATTGGTTATATACGATTTCACCCCTCCAACAGCTATCAACCCTTGTTCTTCAAAGCGCACCAAAATCAAATCATTCGGTTTAACTGTATCTGCAGGATTCGTCGAACCTTTATCCACAATCTGCATATACACCCCGCTTGCCAGCTGCACATACTCATTCCTGCTTACATCCGTTGTCGAATCTTGCGCATAGAATTCACTTTGAGAAATAACGACAATGCTACTGTCTTTGATAAATGCTTTGATGGCATCTTTTTCTTCCTCAAGCATTTCGGCATAAGTTTTAGAATTATCGCATGCCTGGAAGGCTAAACAAACTGCAAGTAAGGCAAAAAAGAATAAAGTAAGTTTCTTCATTTCTGTTATTTAGTAATTTCGTACAAAAGTATCTGATTTCCTTGAAAGTTGAAAGCTGCGGATAGAAAGTTCGTAACTTTTAACCTTTACAACTGAACTTTTTTTATCCTTTGGCATTCAGCAGCGGTTTGTATTTCTCCAAAGCCTGCTCAAAGACCTTGCGGGCCTCATCCATCGTTCCATAAAATTCACCGCCGGAAGCATTCAAATGACCGCCGCCGCCAAAGAACTCGGCAGCCAGCTGATTGCAGGGGAATGTACCGACCGAACGTAAAGAAATCTTTATCATCGGCTTCTCCGTATCTTCACGCAGGAAGCAAGAGAAAATCACCCCTTTGATTCACTATCTCCACGCACATAGTCGAACTGGCTTTGTTCGGCTTTAGTCAGAGAAATTAAGGCTGCATGATAGTCCGGATAGACCTTCATTTGTGACAAGACATATCCCATTAGGCGCAAACGGCTTTCTGAATAAGTATTGAACACCTTGCGGTAAATCTCGTCCTTGTCAATACCTTTCGACAACAGTTCGCTGATGATGAAATAGATTTCCCGATTATTGGAATTATAGGTGAACCCGCCGGTATCCGTCATCATACCCGTATAGATGCACTCTGCTCCTTCCCTTGAAATGTCACTGAAATAGCCCATACGGCAAATCAGGCGGAAAACCAGTTCCGAAGTGGAAGATATCTCCGGATGGGAAATGATAATCTTGCAGAAATCCTCCGGATGGAGATGATGGTCTATCAGTATTTTTCTTGCCGGGGATGCAAGAACAGCGTCACCCATGGCATCTATACGATGGATAGCATTAAAGTCCAGACAACAAATGACATCCGCCTCGGCAATCAGCTTGTCAGCGAACTCCTTGTAGCGGTCGTACAGAAGGACGTCCTTGCTCCCGGGCATCCATTTCAAGAAGTCGGGAAAGGCGTTCGGCACAATAACATTCGCCGTCTTTCCCTGCGAGCTGAAGAAGTGCCACAAGCCCAGAGAAGAGCCGATGGCGTCCCCGTCGGGACCCACATGCGAAACGATTACTATCTTGTCTGCACGGTCAAACCATTTGGTGAAATGGTCTATCTTGGATTGTTCTATTACTTTGGTCAACATATTTTTATTTACTATTTGACGATTGACTATTTACTATTTGGCGTTTATAACAAATTGAAGGGGCAAAAGTACGAAAAGTTTGTGATTTATAACAATATGCGGTAAGAACCTTTTTGAGAAAGAAGAAGATAGGGAATACCTAAGCGAACGCAATCATTGGCAATCTTATTCTGATAATAGTCTGAAAGAGAAGCGTCAAGCACCACCATGCCCATGGAAAAGAGCGAAGTAAGTTCCTCTACCCCACCTTGATACCCCTTGGAGACATATAGATAATCAACTGAAAGGAGATGGGAAGAGTTCTTGTTTCTCCAACGGTTGTCGGAAAGAAGACAGATGCGCTTACCGGCGTAAGAGACAATCTGGTTACGCATGGATAAGCCGGAAGTGGTATAATCTCCGGCAACCAGTCGGGGAGTCTCCAGACGCAGGCGGTTCCAATGCGGAGAAAGGGCACGGCACAGACGCGGCATATCCGGCAAGCTATCGGCACATGCCAACCAAGAATGACGGTTGTCTGCCATACAATGGACAACGGGACAGCCTCTCACGCTATAAAAAGCAATCCCCTGCCGGGGAGCATTGGACATGATGGAAAGGGAATGCCAGGAAACCACTGCCAACAATGCCAGCAACGCAAAGCAGATTCTACGTACCGTAAGGCGTAGAAAGCCATAATATGTCATCCCCAAGAACAGATAGACGAGCAGAACACCCCATATATCCAGCCAAATATCATCGACAGCAGCGCCGGGAAGATGCTCTATCCAGCGGAGCACTTCATTCTGGACATGTACCAATGCCTCTACTACCCTTGCAAACAGATGTTGTACAAAAGGCAGCGGCGTAAGCATCAACAGAAAGACAGCCGAATACAGAACGAGCGACACCATGGGAATTACCCAAAGATTAGTCAACAGAAAATGAGTGGAAAAACGGGAGAAATAGAAAATGACCAAAGGGGCCGTACCCAGCTGAGCCGCCACAGACACTGTCATAAGTCCCCACAAATATCGCAGGAAACGATTGTCAACCTTCCAAAGGGCATATAACTTAGGTTGTACAAGTACAATAGCTGCAACCGCCGAGAATGACAACTGAAAACCGACATCAAACAACCAGACCGGCTTGCACAGCAGCATCAGGAAAGCAGTTGCCGCCAGCGTATTCAGAGTCAGCGGCTTTTCCGGCTGCAAACCGGCAAACGCCAACAAAGAGAACATGACGACCGACCGCACCACCGAGGAAGACAATCCCGTGAAAAAAGCAAAACTCACCAAGAAAAGGACCAGAAGCAAAAGCAACAAAGGTTTTAACCGCCGCCATCGCCTCCACAAAGGACGAAGCACAAACAAGAGCAAAGCATACAGAAAACCTATGTGCAACCCCGAAAGTGCCAGTACATGGCTGGCTCCCGAAACGGAGTAGGTCTCCACAATATCATCACTCAGTTCCTCTTTATCCCCCAC
>NZ_MNQN01000143.1:0-163937 GCF_001915455.1 Bacteroides sp. 43_46
ATAACTTGTGGTAACATTGTCCAAATAGTATTTTCATCCTGTGCAGTAAAGAAGTTACCGTCAATCTCTGATTTTTCATCGGTAGCTATTCCGTTTTGGATAGCCGGTTTGGCTAACGGATGAACAGCCACTTTCTTACCTTTCGTTATCCCTGTGAAGTCAAACATCATTGCACCGGCACAATGTCCGATCATTATTTTGCCCTTATCTCCGAAAGTTTTGATAACTTCCATTAGATCTATATTATAAGGTTTGTCTGCATTCTGCTGAAATACAGGTACAGCGTCTCCGCATGAGAAAACAAATGCGTCAAACTCATCCTCATGTCCTTTCAAATTAGCAATCACATCATCTGTTGTCAGACTGATTCCTGAATTTGTTTTAATCTCCTTCGTATCCGATACGGAAAATACTTTATATGAAATGCCATTTTCAAAAAATGCTTCCAGGTATTGGAATAATCCACAACCATTTACCGGATTTACTGCTAAAACTGCTACTTTCTTTGCCATAATCATAATTATTTAAATGAAACAATAGTTATTATTAGTAAGTTTATTACTTTTGTGATGCAAATGTATCGTATCTTCCTTTGTTGAGAAAAGCAAGAACGCACCTCTGAATAAGGAAGTTACATGGAAGTAACTATTGTTGTAATTCAGTTAAATACAAAACGTTAAAAGATGAAAAACTTTCACCCGACAGGAAATTGTCCAGTTAGAGATGTGCTCAGCCGCTTGGGAGATAAGTGGTCGATGCTGGTGCTTATCACTTTGAATGCCAATGGTACTATGCGTTTTAGCGACATTCATAAGACAATAGGAGATGTTTCTCAGAGAATGTTGACGGTCACTCTTCGTACACTCGAATCCGATGGATTGGTGGAGCGGAAAGTGTATGCGGAAGTACCTCCTCGTGTAGAGTATAACTTGACGGATACGGGAGGGACTCTGATTCCTCATATTGAAGGATTAGTAGGGTGGGCCTTGGAGAATATGAATACGATTTTGGAACATAGAAAAAATGATTAATAATAGGCGGTTGTATGAATATTCCCTATACACTCATACTTAATATTTGTAAACTCCTCATCTGTCATTATGCATCGTAAAAAATTCCATTCCGTAATTTTTCGGTGCTCTTATTTAATGGTATTTTTCACATAGTACAAGGTTGTTTCTGCTTTTGATTTTTCATATTACAAAGATATACTTATTTATATGGTGTTTTTGTTTGCACTGTGATATTTTTATATCTTTGCGAGAAGGGCTATTCAATATTTAAAAACATGGAGATAAAGAAAGTAATTTCAGATAAGAAAGAATTCCTCGAATTGTTACTCTTGGCTGATGAACAAGAAAGTATGGTAGACCGGTATTTGGAACGTGGCGATATGTTCGTTCTGTATGACAACGGATTGAAAGCAGCCTGTGTAGTAACCCGTGAAGGGGAAGGCATTTATGAAATCAAGAATATTGCTACTGTTCCTTTTTTTCAACGTCAGGGATACGGGAAACGTTTAATTGAATTTCTATTCGAGCATTATCAGGATAAGTGTACTGAAATGTTGGTTGGTACAGGAGATGTGTCTTCTACCATATCTTTCTACGAACATTGCGGTTTTACCATTTCCCACCGTGTAGAGAATTTCTTTACCGACAATTACGACCATCCGATTTATGAAGAAGGCAAACTGTTGACGGACATGGTATATTTGAAAAGAACATTCTAATGCTATTTCAGGATTATTTCAGTATCATGGTTTTTCTTTGCCGAGGATAATTTGTTATCTTTGCAACTTTAACCCGAAAATCAATGAGTAGCAAATTTATAATTATTAGAGTTTTATTGTTTGTGTTGTTGGTTGTTGGTACAACTTCTGCCATGATCGCACAAGATAATGATTTCACAACCTGGACTAAATTCAAAGTAAATCATAAGATTGACTCCCGCTTTGCTGTTTCCGGTGATTTGGAATTGAGAACGGAAGATGATATGAGTGCGATTGACCGTTGGGGAATTTCTGTCGGAGGTGATTACCGTGCCTTTTCGTTTTTGAAATTTGAGATTGGTTATGAAACGCATTATCGGAACTTAGGTGAAATAGGGTGGAAGTTCAGACACCGTTATCGTATTGGAGCTACGGCCAGTTTTCGTTATCAATGGCTCAAAATGTCTTTGCGGGAAAGGTTTCAGCAGACTTTTGATCGTGGAGAATCAGAAACTCGTTTACGTTCCCGGCTGAAGTTGGGATATGCTCCCCAAAAAGGAATTGTTTCACCTTATTTCTCTATTGAAATTTATCAAAGTTTGGATGATGCACCTTTTTGGCGGACAGCTCGTTTAAGGTATCGTCCCGGAATAGAGATTGATTTAACTAAGCGCTGGTCTCTTGATGCTTTTTATTGTTATCAATATGAATCTTCGCGAGGTAAGCATATTGCAGGGGTAGAGGTCGGTTATTCTTTTTGAGAATCATCAGATTGCTAATATAATAAGGTGAAGTAGGAAATCTCTGACATATATCAGTTTTTTGTAAGTTATTGATTATTTAGTATTTAAATAAAAATATAAAACTTTCCAAATAAAAATATTCTCTAACTGAATTATAATGTATACTTTCGTCCCTTGCATTTCAAAATGAAGTGCTGGAATCAAGATTCTACAGTTGCAACAGACGTGTTGTATAGTATCTCATAACCGCAAGCTAATACTTTCTCTTATGTCATTCTTTCTGTTCTATCAGAGATTTCTAATGGGAAATTAATAAAAAATAAGATGAAAGTATTTCATTATTTACCCAAGAACATAGGTTCTTTTGCTATTTTCTCTATCTTGCTGACTGCTTGTGTGAACCACATTTCGGAAGAAAATGAAGCGATAATTGCTGATGGAAATATTCCATTGAAGTTTGTAACTGACATACATGAATTGACTAATACTCGTATTGTCGGTAATAGTTTTGAAGAAGGAGAAGGAGTCGGTTTATTCGCACTTGCGGGTTCCACTACAATGCAGGAGGAACGCTATGTAGATAATCTTCATTTTGTTCGTTCTTCCGGAGGCGAGTTTCTGTCGGATGAGTTGGTATATTATCCGGATGACGGAGTGACCCTTAATTTAGTGAGCTATTATCCTTATCGGCAAGAGGGAGTGGCGATAGGAGAGAGCACGATGTCGGTATCAGTAGAAACAAATCAAGAGGTTGCTGCTGATTATTCTCGTTCAGATTTTTTGGTTGCTATCCGAGACGGTGTTTCTGCAAGCATAGATGCCATTCCTTTGACTTATAATCATAAGTTTTTTCGTCTGAAGATAGCGATTGTGCCGGGTGAAGGTGGCAATGTGGAAGATTTATTGGCAGCTGATCCCCACCTTTCGGTTAGTGGCTTTTATACAAAAGCAATATATGATTTTCAGAAACAGTCTTATTCCGATTATTCGGAAGAAAATGTTATTATCCCGGCCGGAGTATGGCAGATAGAGGCTGAAAAGAAGTTGATAGGGAAAGAACTTATCTTGATACCGCAAGAGGTTATGGCCGGATATCAGTATGTGACGCTGGAAGTTGAAGGCAAACAGTATATTAGCTTGTTACCTTCAACTCTGAATTTGCAGGAAGGCAAACAAAGAGAGCTGGAAATAACTTTTGTAGCTGCTGAGGATATTTTGATGAACAAAGTTAGTGGAGAAATTAGCGATTGGAAAGGTGATGAAACTGATCATGCCGAATCGGAAAATCTTCATAAATATATAGATGTGTCGAAATTGACGTTTGCAAAATCGAATGTATATAAAGTCTTGAACGCAGGAAAACAGGTGGCTGAAATATGTAAGGAATATCTGGTGACTCCAGACTTTTCTTCTCAGGCAATAGTTGCTTATCCGATGAAGAATGATGCTACTGCTGATTTATCTCAAGGAGTGGTAGTTCAACTTCTAGGGCAATCTGGTAAGGTGCATGGTGGTAAAGTGTCGTGGAATATAGATGAGCATTCGTTGACTTATATTGCCGGGACTTTGCCTGTTTATAATAATATTTATGTATTGGCAAACGGAAAAGTTACTTTGTCAATAACAGAGGCAGATGATGTGTTACAGGTATTAGCATTAGATGATGTGGCTCGTGATGTACGTGGAGGAGTAATTCATAATTATCCGTTGGTGAAAATCGGAACACAGTATTGGATGCGGAATAATCTGGAAGCAGCTTTGTTTGCGAATGGTGATGAAATTCCGAAATTGAATGAAGTTACTGAAAATGCTGTCGGGTATTTGCTATCCTGTACAAATAATTACCTTTATACCGCTAGTGTAGCATTATCTCCTGATTTCTTGCCACTCCATTGGAATATTCCAAATTGGGAGGACTGGAATATCTTAAATTCTTACCTGAAAGGGGATGTTTCTTTATTGAAATCGGGTGAATGGGTATCTATAGACGGGGCAGAAGTGTTGCCCGTTAACAATGATTCAGGTTTTAACGGACTTCCTGTAGGAATGTATTCTTATCCGGATCTAAGTGTTTTAGAAGGCAAGTTTTTAGGATATTGGACACTGGATGATACAAATACGGAAATGGCTGAATCTGTCTTTTTTTTGAAAAGCAATGCAAATACTATGGAAACGGCCACATCAGCTGTTGAAAGAAAGGCTTTTTCTATCCGCTGTATCCGAAAGTAAATCTATGGAAATGATTCGTCTTTTTCATATTTTGCCTATATTTGGGAAGTAAAACTAAATAATGGAGAGAATTATGAAGAAGATAATAAATCCTTGGAAAGGTTTGGAAGGATACAATTGTTTTGGTTGTGCTCCCAATAACGAAGCCGGAGTAAGAATGGAATTTTATGAAGACGGTGACGAAATCGTGAGTATCTGGAAACCGCGTCCTGAATATCAGGGTTGGATTGACACTTTGCACGGCGGTATTCAAGCTGTTTTATTAGATGAAATTTGTGCTTGGGTTGTGTTGCGTAAATTGCAGACAACGGGAGTAACTTCTAAAATGGAAACTCGTTACCGGAAGTCTGTCGATACGAAAGATTCTCACGTTGTACTGCGGGCTGCTATCAAGGAAATAAAAAGAAACATTGTTATCATCGAAGCTAAGCTATATAATAAGGATAATGAAGTATGTACGGAGGCAGTTTGTACCTACTTTACTTTCTCACAGGAAAAGGCGAAAAGCGAAATGCATTTTTTGCACTGTGATGTAGAGCCGGAAGAAATACTACCTTTAATTTGAAATAAAAACTCAAGTTTTTGTGATAAATGTTTGGAAGTATGAAACAAATGCTTTACTTTTGTCGCAGTTAATAAAAGAAATATGAAATATACAGCTACACATCATCATCATCATTTTCCTAACGAATAACTCGGTGGGCATAGATGATATTGTGTATACTCTATATAACGATAACAAAGGCTTGCCGAATACGGTAAGCCTTTTTTTATTCCCTTAATTCGAATAGTAATTAATAATAAATAATTAAATAAGATCATGTTAAGAATTGCAGTACAGGCCAAAGGACGTCTTTTTGAAGAGACAATGGCACTTTTAGAAGAGTCGGATATCAAGTTGAGTACTACTAAACGTACCTTGTTGGTGCAGTCTTCCAATTTTCCTATTGAAGTATTATTCCTTCGTGATGATGATATTCCACAAACAGTAGCTACCGGTGTAGCCGATTTGGGTGTTGTCGGTGAAAATGAATTTATGGAAAAAGAAGAAGATGCTGAAATCATTAAACGCTTGGGATTCAGCAAATGCCGTTTGTCACTAGCTATGCCGAAAGATTTGGAATATCCGGGATTATCATGGTTTAATGGAAAGAAAATTGCCACTTCTTATCCTGTTATTCTTCGTAATTTCCTGAAGGAAAAGGGCGTGAATGCAGAAATTCACGTTATTACCGGTTCCGTAGAGGTATCTCCGGGCATTGGACTGGCTGATGCTATTTTTGATATTGTAAGTTCCGGCTCTACTTTGGTCAGCAACCGTTTGAAAGAAGTGGAGGTGGTCATGAAATCTGAAGCTCTACTGATTGGTAACAAGAACATGAGCGATGAGAAGAAAGAAGTGTTGAATGAATTACTGTTCCGCATGAATGCGGTGAAAACAGCAGAAGATAAGAAATACGTATTGATGAATGCTCCGAAGGATAAACTGGAAGAAATTATTGCCGTCTTGCCGGGTATGAAAAGTCCTACTGTCATGCCATTAGCGCAGGAAGGCTGGTGTTCGGTTCATACAGTATTGGACGAGAAACGTTTTTGGGAGATTATCGGAAAGTTGAAAGCTTTGGGCGCAGAAGGTATTCTGGTATTGCCGATTGAAAAGATGATCGTGTAAAATACGTGGAAATAAATAATCTATGCTGAAGAATGAAAGTAATTAAATACCCTACAAAAGACCAGTGGACGGAACTCTTGAAACGTCCGGCACTGAATACGGAAAGTCTATTTGACACAGTTCGTTCCATTATAGACAAGGTAAGGGCAGAAGGTGATAAAGCTGTACTCGAATATGAAGCAACCTTTGATAAAGTAACCTTGTCCTCACTTGTTGTTACTCCTGAAGAAATACGGGTAGCCGAAACATTGGTGAGTGATAAATTGAAAGCCGCTATCTCTTTGGCTAAACAGAATATCGAAACATTTCACTCAGCTCAACGCTTTGTCGGAAAGAAGGTAGAAACGATGAACGGTGTAACCTGTTGGCAGAAAGCAGTGGGGATTGAGAAAGTCGGGCTTTATATCCCGGGGGGAACTGCTCCGCTTTTCTCAACCGTATTGATGTTGGCTGTTCCCGCAAAAATTGCAGGATGCAAAGAGATCGTACTTTGTACTCCTCCTGATAAAGAAGGAAATATTCACCCGGCTATTCTTTTTGCTGCTCAACTGGCGGGAGTGAGCAAGATTTTCAAAGCAGGTGGTGTGCAAGCTATCGCTGCTATGGCCTATGGAACAGAAAGCGTACCTAAAGTATATAAGATCTTCGGTCCCGGAAACCAATATGTGACAGCTGCCAAACAATTGGTCAGCTTGCGTGATGTAGCTATTGATATGCCTGCGGGTCCATCGGAAGTAGAGGTTTTGGCTGATGCATCGGCAAATCCGGCTTTTGTAGCTGCGGATTTATTGTCTCAGGCAGAGCATGGAGTGGATAGCCAGGCTATGTTGATTACAACTTCCGAGAAACTGCAAACGGAAGTTATGGCTGAAGTAGAACGTCAATTAGCTGAATTGCCTCGTCGTGAAATTGCCTCCAGATCGTTGGAAAACAGTAAACTAATTCTGGTTAGAAATATCGATGAAGCATTGGAACTCACGAATGCTTATGCTCCCGAACACTTGATTGTGGAAACGGAAAACTATATGGAAGTAGCCGAACGGGTCACTAATGCCGGTTCTGTCTTCTTAGGTGCTTTGACTCCTGAGAGTGCGGGCGATTATGCTTCCGGCACCAATCATACCTTGCCGACTAATGGATACGCGAAAGCATATAGCGGTGTAAGTCTGGATAGCTTTATCCGTAAGATTACATTCCAGGAAATCCTTCCGGAAGGGATAAGGACCATCGGTCCGGCTATCGAAGAAATGGCCGCCAATGAACATTTGGACGCACATAAGAATGCCGTCACTATCCGCCTTAAAGCAATTAATAAGTAATAACTGAAAACTAAAAGAGTATTGCTGATGAAAACGTTACAAGAACTAACCCGCCCGAACATTTGGAAGTTGAAACCTTACTCTTCGGCTCGTGATGAATATAAAGGTTATACGGCTTCTGTCTTTTTGGATGCAAACGAGAATCCGTACAATACACCTCATAACCGTTATCCGGACCCTATGCAGTGTGAACTGAAAACACTGCTGTCGAAAATAAAGAAAGTGTCTCCCGAACATATTTTTCTGGGAAATGGCAGTGATGAGGCTATTGATTTGGTATTTCGTGCATTCTGCGAGCCGGGTAAAGATAATGTGGTCGCTATCGACCCTACTTACGGAATGTATCAGGTGTGTGCCGATGTGAACGATGTGGAATACCGGAAAGTGCTGTTGGATGATAACTTTCAGTTTTCGGCAAATAAATTATTGGCAGCTGCCGATGAACATACCAAGCTGATTTTCCTTTGTTCACCGAATAATCCGACAGGAAACGATTTGATTCGGTCTGAAATAGAAACACTCCTTCGCGAGTTTGAAGGATTGGTAATACTGGATGAGGCATATAGTGATTTCTCCGATGCACCTTCTTTTCTGGAAGAATTGGATAAGTACCCGAATCTTGTTGTATTCCAGACATTCTCCAAAGCATGGGGATGTGCTGCCATTCGTTTGGGAATGGCATTTGCGTCAGTAGAAATAATCGGTATCCTGAGCAAAATCAAATATCCCTATAATGTCAATCAACTGACTCAGCAACAAGCTATTTCTATGTTGCATAAACATTATGAAATAGAACGTTGGGTTAAAACGTTGAAGGAAGAACGTGATTATCTGGAAGAAGAATTTGAGAAATTACCTTGCACCATCAAACTGTTCCCGTCTGATGCGAACTTTTTTCTGGTTAAAGTGACGGATGCGGTGAAAATATATAATTATCTTGTAGGTGAAGGTATCATCGTGCGCAATCGCCATTCGGTTTCACTTTGCTGTAACTGTTTGCGTGTAACAGTGGGCACCCGGATAGAGAACAATACGTTATTGGCTGCTCTTAGAAAATATGAAGGATAATGGACACGAAGAAGAAAGTATTATTTATAGATAGAGATGGTACATTGGTCATTGAACCGCCTGTTGATTATCAGCTCGATTCGTTGGAAAAACTAGAATTTTACCCGAAAGTATTCCGTAATCTGGGCTTTGTCCGCAGTAAACTCGATTTCGAGTTTGTAATGGTTACTAATCAGGATGGACTGGGCACTTCATCTTTCCCGGAAGAAACATTTTGGCCTGCTCATAATTTGATGTTGAAAACATTGGCAGGAGAGGGGATTGCGTTTGATGATATTTTGATTGACCGTAGTTTTCCCGAGGATAATGCACCGACCCGTAAACCGCGTACCGGAATGCTGACAAAGTATATTGATAATCCTGACTACGATCTTGCCGGAAGTTTTGTGATTGGTGACCGTCCCACTGACGTGGAACTTGCTAAGAATTTGGGATGTCGTGCCATTTATTTGCAGGACTCAACAGAAAGCTTGAAAGAAAAAGGACTGGAGAATGTTTGTGCACTTGCAACAACAGACTGGGATCAGATAGCCGAGTTCCTTTTTGCCGGTGAACGAAAAGCAGAGGTTCGTCGTACAACGAAAGAAACGGATATTTATGTTGCCTTGAACCTTGATGGAAGCGGCATTTGCGATATTTCCACCGGACTTGGCTTTTTCGATCACATGCTTGAACAGATCGGAAAACACTCCGGTATGGATTTAACGATTCGTGTAAAAGGAGATTTGGAGGTAGACGAACATCATACTATCGAAGATACTGCTATTGCTTTAGGGGAGTGTATTAATCAGGCTTTAGGTAGTAAGCGTGGGATTGAGCGCTATGGCTATGCACTGCCTATGGATGATTGTCTTTGTCAAGTTTGTCTGGACTTCGGTGGTCGCCCTTGGTTAGTATGGGATGCTGAGTTTAAGCGCGAGAAAATAGGAGAGATGCCAACAGAAATGTTTCTTCATTTTTTCAAGTCATTGAGCGACGCTGCAAAAATGAATCTGAATGTCAAAGCAGAAGGGCAGAATGAGCATCATAAGATAGAGGGAATTTTTAAAGCCCTTGCACGTGCCTTGAAAATGGCAATCAAGAGAGATATCTATCATTTTGAACTTCCTTCCAGCAAAGGGGTACTCTGATTTCTTAAATACACAGACTTATGCAGAAACGAATCCTGTTAAGCCTACTTTGGGGAGTAATCTTTTCTATTTCTCTTTTTAGTCAAAACCTGAAAGCAGAGAAGATTACTCTTCCCGATAGTAAACTGAATAATTTATATAAGATAGATTCAGGTGTATATCGTTCCGAACAACCTTCACACTCGGACTTTAAAGCTCTCGAAAAATATGGTATTGGGGAGTCTCTTAATCTTCGTAATAGACATAGTGACAATGATGAGGCGACAGGAACGACTGTGAAACTTCATCGAGTAAAGATGAAAGCGCACTCGGTAGATGAGGAACAGCTGATAACTGCATTGCGCATCATAAAGAATCGTAAATCGCCCATTGTCATTCATTGTCATCATGGCTCTGACCGCACAGGAGCCGTGTGTGCTCTTTACCGTATTATATTCCAGAATATCTCCAAAGAAGATGCAATTCGTGAAATGACTGACGGAGGCTTTGGCTTTCATCGTATTTATAAAAACATTATTAGAAGAATCAGGGAAGCTGATATTGAACGAATAAAAAGAGAAGTGATGACTGTTGGAGGATCGTACTAGTACCCTGTTTGTACTACCGCGCTGTCACAACCGTGCCATCGCATTGGCACAACTATGCCATGCCGTTGGCACAGTTGTGCCAATGGGGTGGCACAAGCCTATTAATAGGATGCCTATAAAGCTTCTATTTCTTTAAGCCACATGGCTGAATTTGCGTCGCTCGGCATTCGCCAATCCCCTCTCGGACTGATAGAAATACTGCCTACTTTAGGGCCATCAGGCAAGCAGGAACGTTTGAATTGTTGATTGAAGAAGCGGCGGAAAAAGATAGCCAGCCATTTCTTGATTGTCTCTTCATCATAATTACCTTTGAATGCGATGTTTGCCAGATAATAAATCTTTGAAGGGCGGAAACCGAAACGTAGGAAATAATAAAGGAAGAAGTCGTGTAGTTCGTAAGGACCGACTAGGTCTTCCGTCTTTTGTTTGATTTCTCCGTTTTCGTCTGCCGGAATCAGTTCCGGACTGATAGGAGTATCCACTATATCAAGCAATGTGGTTTTTGAATCTTCGTCCACACCATTTTCTGCTACCCACTGTACCAAATATTTTACGAGTGTTTTGGGGACGCTTGCGTTAACGCCATACATAGACATGTGATCGCCATTATATGTTGCCCATCCTAAAGCAAGTTCTGATAAATCTCCTGTACCTATTACCATTCCCCAGGTTTGATTGGCCACGTCCATTAAGATTTGTGTACGTTCGCGTGCCTGTGAATTTTCGTAAGTGACATCATGCACATTTATATCATGGTCTATATCCTTGAAATGTTGAATACAAGCGTCTTTAATACTAATTTCACGAATAGATATTCCTAATGATTTCATCAGGTTGATAGCATTATGGTAGGTGCGGTCAGTCGTTCCGAAACCGGGCATTGTGATTCCAAGAATTCCTTTTCTGGATAATCCTAGTTTATCAAACGTTTTCACGCAGACAAGTAGTGCAAGCGTTGAATCCAATCCACCGGAAATTCCTACTACGGCAGTCTTGGCTCCTGTGTGGACAAGCCGTTGTGCCAATCCCGCTACCTGAATAGCGAAAATGTCTTCACAGTGTTCGTTTAGTTCTTTCCCTTGTGGTACAAATGGATGTGGATGGAAACTTCGGGTGAGGGTTAGTTCTTTACTGTTTACAAATTCTGTTGCCACAGAAACTGCTCTCTTGTCTCTTAAATTAGCTTGATTAGCCGCGAAAGTTGTGTTGATTCTACGTTCTGCGCGTATACGTTCTACATCAATCTCGCTGATAATAAGCTGTTCTTCCATGCTGAATCGCTCACTGCGTGCAAGCAGACTTCCATTTTCGTAAATCAATCCATTCCCGGCAAAGACTACATCAGTAGTAGACTCTCCGAAACCGCAAGATGAAAAGACATATCCTGCGATACAGCGTGCAGACTGTTGACTGATGAGAGAACACAGATAATTGTGTTTTCCGATACCTTCATTGTCTGCCGACATATTGAATAGGATTTCCGCCCCTTGTAAAGCTAGCGATGAGCTGGGAGGAATCGTGGACCATAGATCTTCACAAATTTCAATTCCGAAAGTAGTATCTGAAGTTTCAAAAAGCAAATTAGCTCCTATGGGAACAATTTGTCCGCATAGGCGTACATTGTCTGTTGTTAGTTGAATCGCGGAGGTGAACCAACGTTGCTCATAGAACTCTTTATAGTTAGGGAGATAAGTTTTGGCGGTAACGCCTAGTACTTTTCCTTTCTGGATAACTACTGCGCTGTTAATAACCGTCGAATTGACAACTACCGGCATACCAACAATAGAAATAATGTCCAATTGGCGCGTGTTATTCAGAATTTGCATTAATCCCATTTCTGCTTCTTCCAGCAAAAGCTGTTGACCGAACAAATCGCCGCAAGTATATCCGGTAATACTCATTTCCGGGAAAATGATGATTTGCACTCCCTTTCCTTCGGCTACTGCAATCAGGCTTTCTATTCTCTCTACATTGAATTTACAGTCGGCCACTTTCACGTGTGGCACGGCTGCTGCTACTTTCACGAATCCGTAGTTCATCTTATACCTTTTTATATAT
The DNA here is from genome assembly GCF_001915455.1 of Bacteroides sp. 43_46. Taxonomy (NCBI): domain Bacteria; kingdom Pseudomonadati; phylum Bacteroidota; class Bacteroidia; order Bacteroidales; family Bacteroidaceae; genus Bacteroides; species Bacteroides sp. 43_46. Next base: position 12,518 of record NZ_MNQN01000143.1, read on the forward strand.
AATGAGTGCAAAAATAGGAAAATAGTTTTGAATATTTATCTTTTCTATGGTGAATCCTCTCAATGAGGTCCTTGGTATGTACTATAATACTGTTGTTTAGACAATTAATACGCTTGTCAAAATGAAAGCTAATGGGTGTACCCTTTACGATAAGCTTGTTTTTTTGTGCCTTTTGTATTCTATGTAGGCTTTGTTTAGTGTTAAAAAGATATAAGTGGAAATTTGGTATAAAATTTGCGACTTTTTGTTTCTTTTGTTTAACTATAATATTTATATTTGTAGCCAAATAGAACGTAATTGGAAGTTCTTAGCACCTGAACGGAACAAGTAATATTGGTTTTGAATTTATAATTTAAGAGAGCAGATGGACATACATTCGATTCACACAACAGTAACACGAAAAATCTATTCGGATATTTGGCGTAATATTAAAAATCAGCCAAGTTAGTTTTTTCCCATTCTATTTTTAGAAAAAGTATTTCTGCCCAAGGTCAATGAAAAGTTATGCTTTAAAATTGGTCTGTGGGAGAGGAGGTATTATTTTATACGTAAAGATACCATATACGTATTTCATTAGTAGATGAATCTATAAAAATAAATCAATTTCATTAATTTTAATTTTAAGTATCAAAGATGAGAAAATCAATTCTCTTGTTTGTACTCTTTACTCTGACAAATATCCCCCTGTTGCTTTTTGCACAGGGTGGGTATCAGGTAACTGGGCATATCATTTCATCGGAAGATAACGAACCGATGATTGGCGTGTCGATTGCAGAGAAAGGTACATCAAACGGAGTAATTACCGATGTAAATGGTAATTACAGTATTAAAGTGACGAAATCTCCCGCCACTTTGCAGTTTTCTTACATCGGAATGAAAACGATAGAGAAGCAGGTAACTGCTTCTACTCGTCTCGATTTGAAGATGGAGAGTGACGCACAGCAGGTAGATGAGGTTGTAGTTGTAGCCTATGGTGTTCGGAAGAAAGGAACTATAACCGGTTCCATGGCGGTAGTAAAGGCCGATCAGTTGGAGAATGTACCAGCTCCTAGTTTCGATCAGGCTTTACAGGGAAAAACGCCGGGACTTCAGGTAATTTCCAGTAGTGGTGAGCCTAGTGCATCTGCCGACTTTCAGATTCGAGGAGTGAATTCTATTAATGCGGGAACAACTCCACTTTTTATTTTGGATGGCATTGCTATTACTGCTGATGTTTTTTCAGCAATCAATCCCAATGATATTGAGAGTGTTTCTGTGTTGAAAGATGCTTCTTCTACCTCTATATATGGTGCGCGTGCTGCCAATGGTGTAGTGGTAATCACAACGAAGCGTGGCCGAAGCGGTACGAATGGAAATATTGTGGCTCGTGCACAATATGGTATCTCTAAACTGGCTTATGGAAAATGGGATTTGATGAATACAACTGAACGCCTTAATTATGAAGAAGAAATCGGTATAAGAAAGGCGGGTACGTATGATCGTGAATTATTGGAACGTACCAATATTGATTGGCGTGATGTGGTATATAATGATGCCGCTCCTTTTACTAGTATTGATTTACAAGCAGGTGGTGCTACGCAAGGAGGATTCAACTATTATGTTTCCGGTAATATTCATTCCCAGGACGGTATCGCTTTGAATTCAGATTATAAGCGCTATACTTTGCGTGCTAATTTAGAAGCAAAAGTGAATAAATGGTTCAAGGTTGGCACAAATGCTTCTTTTGCTTATGAAGATTATAGTGAAGCAGTTGATGGTGACTATAATACTGTCACTCCAATTTCAGCTTCCCGTTTTATGCTTCCATATTGGAATCCTTACGCCAGTACGGGAGCTGTTGCAAGTATAAATGATGGCACTTGGTTGGGAACGAATGTGAACCCGTTGGAGTACCAGAATAGTAATCCTTCAGATAAAAATCGTTGGAAAATAATAGCTTCGGCGTATGGTGAACTTCGTCCGATACCGGGGTTAACTATCAAAACATTGGGAGGTGTTGACTTTTTAGATATGCGTACTAATATGTTTTCAATGCCATCCTATTTACCTAATTACGGTGAAGGAACTGTTGGACGCGCTTTCTCACGTTATACGAATATAACATGGTCAAATACGGCAACTTATCTCTTTGATATAAAAGAAGATCATCATTTTAATGTCATGGTCGGTCAGGAATGGGTGGATAACCAGTCTGATGGATTCTCTGTTGTCACTCGTGGACAAAGCAATGATAATCTGTTGACAATGTCGACTGCTGCACGTGCGGAGAGTTACACCGATACAATGAATGAGGCAAGGTATCTTTCATTCTTTGGACGTGCTGAATATAATTATCTGAGTAGATATTATGCTGATATCTCTTTACGTCGTGATGCTTCTTCACGATTTGGTGTAGATTCTCGTTGGGCTAATTTCTGGTCAGTGGGAGGTATGTGGAATGCCAAAGGAGAAAAGTTCCTGAAGAATGTGGATTGGCTGACAAATGCTCAACTTGCTGCTAGTATCGGAACTTCTGGTAACTCATCAATTCCTGCTTATGAGCATCTTGCACTGGTTGCTGGAGGGCCGATTTATGGTATTGTTAATGATGTTGATATGACAGGTATAGCTCCTTATTCTAAAGGGAACGAAAAACTAACTTGGGAGAAAACGTTAACAACCAATATTTCTTTAAAATTAGGTTTCTTTGATCGACTAAATTTGGTTGCAGAATTTTATAATAAGCAGACTAATGATATGTTGATGGAAGTACCTGTATCGGCAGTGGGTGGCTATACAAGCCGTTGGAGCAATATGGGAGAAATGGTCAATCGTGGTGTCGATCTTTCTTTTGATATCGATGTTCTTCGATTGAAAGATTTTCGTTGGAATATTTCTGCAAATGCATCTTATAATATGAATGAAATCACGGAATTGTATGATGGACGTGATGAGTACGATTTGGGTTCTACTGCTCTTTACCTTAAAGTCGGACATTCGTATGGCGAATTCTATCTGAATCGTTATGCCGGTGTAAATCCGGCTAATGGTGATGCACTTTGGTATGATAAAAATGGAAAAATAACGAATGAATTTAAAGAAGAGGATAAGGTACTGATAGGTAAAAGCTGCAATGCTCCCTGGCAAGGAGGATTCGGTACTACACTTTCTTGGAAAGGTGTGACTGTTTCCGCGCTGTTTAGTTGGGTCGCAGATCGTTATATGATGAATAATGACCGTTACTTCAGTGAGAATGCAGCGGTTTATTCGAGCTATAATATGTCAAGAAGACTGTTGACTGATCGTTGGAAGAAGCCGGGTGATATGGTAACAATGCCCCGTTATGATGTCCCGATGCAATTTGATGATCGAATATTGGAAGATGCTTCTTTCCTTCGTTTGAAAAATTTGAGTGTATCTTATGAGTTACCGAAGAATTTACTGAAACCTACTAAGATTATTGATCGCGTACGAGTGTTCGCACAAGGCCAGAACTTATTTACGTGGACTAAGTTCCAAGGCATGGATCCGGAATCTACTGCTAATTATTATCAGGCAGCTTATCCGATGTCACGTCAGTTCTCTATTGGATTAGAAGTTGGTTTCTAGGCGTTTCTCTATACATTAATATAATACATAAAATGAAAAAAGTAAAAATACTATTCTTATTGATGTCGCTGGTGTTTACTACGACCTCTTGTGATATGGATTTGACACCAGATAGTGCCGTTCCTGAACATGAGGCATTGCGTACGATAGACGATTGCGATGCATGGGTGGTGGGCATTTATAGTGCATTTAAAAATAGTACATTATATAGTGGCTACATGACTTTGCTCCCCGATATTCAGGCGGATATGGCTTATGCTGCTTTGAATACTAATAATGGATTCTATACTAATATTTATCAATGGGATATTAAGTCTACAACAGATGAGATAATTGCTGTATACAATGGACTTTATACAATTGTAGCCCGTTGTAACTTTTTCCTTGACTATAAGGATCAGGTAGAGGTTAATTTGAAAACGACTGCCGACAAAGATAATTTCAAAAAGCGTTTGGGCGAGGTATATTTTGCACGTGCCATGGCTTATGCAGAACTGATCCGTTTGTTTTGTGAACCGATGACTTCGGTAAATGCCGATACGGAAAATATGGGTATCTGTCTTCCTACTACTTATCGGGATGATGTTCCGAAGGTAAAACGCTCTACCTTGCGTGAATCCTATAATCAGATTATCAGTGATTTGAAGAGTGCCGAAGATAACTTACCGGATTCACGTACAGTGGCTGATAGTCATTATTTCAGTAAGGGAGCTGTATATGCTCTTCGTGCACGTATCTATATGTATATGGGAATGGGGGATTTAAAGCGTGATAGAAATAATGAATATTTGAAGAAATCAGTAGAAGCTGCTACAAAAGTGATTAAGTTGGGAGTGTATGAACTTTCGGATGCAATCAATAATGCTTTTGTTATTGACTCTAAATATTACACGGATTATCAAGTGATGTGGATGCGTGATGCAAGTGACGAGGTTATTTGGAAAATAGGCATGAGTTCTACTAGTTATGGTGGTGCATTAGGAAAAGAACTATTGTCGTATAATAATTCGACCTATAATCCCAGATATCATTTTGCAGAAGCAATCTTGGACTTATATGATGAGAATGATAAGCGTGCTTCTATATTTTGCACACCAACAAAAGATGTAAATGGTGACGAAGTGTATCTCATTACCAAATACCCGGGAAATACAGATCTTGATGGAGGAGATATCCCCAGATTTGTTAATATGCCGAAACCTCTTCGTCTTTCGGAAGTTTATTTGGTACGTGCAGAAGCCTATTATTGGTTGAATGATGATGAAAATTCTCAGAAAGACCTCTCTTCGGTAATGCGTAAGCGCATCAGTGGCTTTGGTTCATTAGGTGTTTCCGGTGATGATTTGCTGAAGGAAATAAAGAACGAACGTGCTCGTGAATTATATTTGGAAGGTTTCCGCCTGTCCGACTTGAAACGCTGGCATGATCCTATCAAACGTCAGAAGCAACTATACAGTTTACAAGGGCCTTATAATAATGAAATGGAAGTGAAATATACAGATGCAAAGTATCGTTTCACTACTTGGCCTATTCCAAAACATGAGATAGAAGCAACCAATGGTTTGGTGGTTGGTAATGCTAGTAATAATTAATCATAACATATAACAGATTAAATGTATATGAAGAAATTTTTGAATCTTCTGTTGGCGACTCCGGTAGCGGCTGTTATTATGGTAGCTTGTCAGTCGGATGAAGGGATTACATATTCGGGACCTGAATATGTGATGTTCTCTGATACGGTTTATACGATGCCTGTACAGGATAAGGAAGAAACCTTTAGTGTGCCGGTGGCTGCTACTACAACAGCCGATTATGACCGCAATTACGCTGTAGAGATTGTCAATGAAAAATCAACTGCTGTTCGTGGACTCCATTTCGATTTCGTTGATAATTCTAATAATATAACGATAAAGGCCGGTGAGCGTGTCGCAAATGTCAGTTTGAAAGGACATTATACAAACATTGCACGTGAAGATAGTCTGGTTGTAAGTTTACGTTTAGTTGAACCTAAAGCACAGGAATGGAATTTATATGGGAATACTACACGTGTGGATTTAGTGAAGTGTCCTCCGTTCAAGATGAATGAATTCTTGAAAATAAAGAAGGAGGACGACAAGGTGAATCTGATAATGCTTGCTTCTTTCCCGTTCGATAGCAGTATGGGACAATATTCTGCTCATGGATATAAGAAAGATGATCATACACTGATATTGACGGATATGTTTGGTGAATCGTCTTCAGAAAAAATTCGTATTATTTTTGATGAGAAAGATCCTTTGGACTTGAGAATAACGGTTCCTGAACAAGCGGCTTTCCGTGAAAGTAACTATGGATATGTATGGGTACGTTCGGTAGAACAATATCCTTCTTATTTCAATACTTTCGATAATTTCTTTGTGCTGATTCTCGAGGCTTATGTACCGCAAATCGGTAGCTTCGGTGTATATCAGTATATTTTCGAATGTATTGATGCTGATGAAGAAGCTGATAATAACAATGGAGCTGCAACACGTGGTTTCTCCAGTTATACTTCGACTTTTAAATTGAATAAGTACTAATTTAAATATAGATAATATGAAAACGACAATGATTTATTTGCGTCAGCTTCTCGCTTTATGCGTAGTAATGGTTGCGTTTGCAGCATGTGGGGACGATGAAAAAAATGAAGGTGGTAGTTCCTCGGCTTCCGGCATTCAATTGAATACTATTGATAAGATTACCTGTTTATCAGAAGGGTCTACTATTGATATTAATTTTACAGCTGGTAGTGATTGGACAGCAGCCTCTAGTGCTACTTGGTTGAAGTTGAATAAATTAACAGGATCTGCTGGTGATATCACTCTTACAGCAACTATTCATGAGAATGAAAGTTTTGATATTCGCCCTGCTACAATTACCATTAAAGATAAAAGTACAGGAAAAGAAGCAACTATTTCTGTGAAGCAGGCATCTAAAGGTACTATTCTGTTTTTCTCAAGCGCTAGTCAAAACGGACAGACTTTTGATAATATTCAAATAAGTGATGATAGTAAAGCTTTTGTTGCGACTGTAAATGTTACAAGTAATTATGATTGGACTGTAAACACAGATAAGAGTTGGCTGAGCTATTCAAAAGCAGCGGATGCTAATGAAGATGGTTCTTATACAGTGACTTTCTATGCTGATTTTGATAAACTTTATGAGACTGGAAAATATGGGGCACAAAGTGCTGTGGCTCATTTTGAATATACATCAGCAACTCGTACACCTGCTACTGTCGATTATCAATTGGACTTTAAAGGAATTACTCCATCTTTGACATTTGATGTGGATAAAGTAGAATTGATTAATCAAAATGGAGATGGTGAGTATATAGGTCTTGCTACTGTATATTCAAATGTAGCATGGGATTTTGACGAAAAACCAGAATTTGTTGAATCTGTTGAGGTACTGGGGGATAATCAATCGGCTAAATTTTTGCCTGTTTCTACTCGAATTAAATTGGTTCTAAAAAATAGTGAAATTGACACAGATGAATTGAATGCTGTTTTAACTTTCAAAGATGCTACAACTGATACTAAGTTGGATAATATAGAATTACCAATTGAGTTTGCAGGAGTCGGTGGTAAATATGTAACTTACGATCGCTCAGTTTTCAAGGATAATGATCCTTCAGATATGTATCCATATTTTATGTTTAATGCAGATGGTACCTGGACTAATCAGGAAGAATCTTTTAGTGATATGAAAGTTGAAATTACAGCTAGTGACGCCGATGACATTGCAATATATGCTGTTAAATATGATGCTAATATGGATAGAGTATATACTAGTGAGATTTGGTGGATGAACCATAATGAGTCGGAACTTACTCGTGTTAAGCTGGGTAAAACAACTTCTATATTTAGTGTGGGTGAGCGTGGAACGGATGAATGGAGTGATCCAACACCGCTTGAAGATCGTTTCTGTGCTATATTCATAGTTTCTGGAACAGAATATCCTGATGTATATTCTTTGTTTGATGGAAATGATGAATTGCGAGAAGGGCTTCGAGATAATATGCTTATTATCGGTCAAAAAGGCAAAAAGTTGGATTTTAGCCAATTCTGGTGTGAAGGCTTAGATGGTAATAACGTTGTAATAAATGTACCGGCGGCAGGTAAAAAATATGAGTATTCTTATGAAGGATTAGACATGGAAGCTGCTCAACCTAGTTTTATTGTTGGTAAGGATTTATCTATTGAGGATCATCAGGTACTGAATAAGGAAGATGATTATGATTTTACTATTTCACCTATGCTTATAAATTGGGGTACTGGTACTTTCATATCTGAGGAGAAGATAGTATTTGAGGTTGGAGAGAACAAAACCGGAGAGGAACGTCAATATACGTATGCTATTGTTGCGAATGATGGAACAAATCCAGGATATGTATTAGTTCATTTTACATTAGTCCAAACTGCAAATTAATTCAGAAAACGTTATAGTTTAAATAAAATAATGAATCTATTAAGAAAAATATATGGATTGTGTACGGCAATGCTCTGTTTGGTATTGATTGCCGGCTGTTCGGATGATGATGTGATATCTTCCAATGGCACAGCAGGATATTTAAAACTGATGGTTGCTCCACAAACTTCGACTGCGACACGCGCAGGAGGACTAAGTCTCTCCAATGTTAGGAAGGTAGAGGTATCCATGTTATATGGAGATTTACCTGTGACTCAGTCTTTGAATTTAAGTTCTGCAGAAGGTGCTGCAGAACTAGGATTAGAATCTGAAAAGTTGGAACTACGTGCTGGAGAATATAAAATGCAAAGTTATATTCTGTATGGCACGGCTAAACCTGGTGCGGAAACCCCCGAAATGTTAATGACGGTTTATTTGGATGAGGTTGTTCCTTTTTCTATATCTAATGGGCATGTGACTGAAGTCAATCTTCAAGTAAAATCTTCTGTATATGGGAAGGTTTACTTTGATATTCTTAAAGACCTTTCTAATTATAAGGAAGAAACAGATAAAGCAAACCAAGGAGTAACCAGAGCATTCGATCAAGATCCAGAACTATTTAGTTATGATGATATAGCGGAAGTTGATCTTTATTATAAAAAGAAAGGCTCTAGTGAACGTGTTGATTATCATTCATTTAAAGTATATACAAAAAAGGGTGAGAAATGTCTGCATACTGATACTGTTTCTACATGGGAGGCTGGTGAATATGAAATTACTCGCTATATGTTGTATAGTGATAAACGCACTAATATGTTGTTGGCTGGTGATTTGAAAGATACTTATGTCAATGTTGCCCCGGTTATGTATACCCAAGCGTCTTTTACTGTAACTTATCCGGAGAATATGCGCTCTATAAAGGACTATCTTGCCTTGTACAATATCTGGATAAATATGGATGGTCCGAATTGGAAATATCAGGGAGAGTCTTTCCCTGCAGGAGCCAATTGGCGTTTTGCCGATCGTCCTATTGACGAATGGGGCAATCAGCCGGGAGTGGAACTATCTAATACAGGACGTGTTAAAACATTAGATATAGGTTCTTTTAATCCGGAAGGAGCAGTTCCTGATGCTTTGGGTGATTTGACGGAACTTGAAGCATTGTGGTTAGGTACTCATAATGATGCAGCTAGTATAGAAAATACAGAAGATATGTATTATGTATTGAATACGTACGAACTTCGTCGGAGAGGCATTGATATCTGTGCCCGTCGTATGGAGATTGCTAAGGAACGTTCTGCAATATTACATTCTACTTCAACGTCAAGGATTTATACAACCAAGAAACCGGAAAGAGTTACTTTGGCTACTCGAAAAACGTATGATTTTGCACAGGGAAGCCTCTCAAATCGTATTACTTCTATTCCGGAAACTATCGGAAATTTAAAACAACTTACTTATTTGTATGTAGCAAACGGTCGTGTGAGTGATTTGCCCACAGCGTTGAAAGATTTGCCTGCTTTGACAGATTTGGAATTTTATAACTGTCAATTTAAAACATTTCCGGATGTATTGACTAAAATGACAAGTGTTGTCTCTTTGAATTTCAGTTGTAATGCAACAATGGAAGCTGACGAGTTATATAATGGTTTGAATGCATTTGTAAAAAGTAATAATAAGGTATTACAAATACTCTATGTAACATCTTGTAAACTGGAAAAGTTCCCGGAAGAGTTAGCTAATGCGACAAAGATTGGTTTGATTGATTTCACTAGTAATAGATTGAAGAAACTGGATGGTACGAAACGCAGGCTTGCTCCAGTCCAAGCTTTCTTTGATCACAATCAGATTGAGGTTATTGCAGATGATTTTTGTGAAACAGATGATATTGAGAAATTCTCTATTTCTAATAATTGTCTGACAGAATTCCCTAATCTATTTAAAGATGGTGCAAAGAGCAAGTATACTGCATCTAGTGTCGATTTCTCAGATAATCATATCACTCATTTTAAAGAAGGATTTTTAGGTATCCGTGCAGAAACTCTAACCTTGAGTAAAAATCCGCTTGGTGAAGGTTATAAAACTGGTTCAGGAAAAAAACTGTGTCGGATGATGCCGAAAGAACTGTCTGAAACTAAATCTCAGATAAGTCATTTGGTACTTCAGAACTGTGAGATAGACTCTTTACCACCGGAATCATTTAAAAATCTGGATATTTTGGAGGCTTTAGATTTGTCAGGAAATCGTTTACGCTATTTACCGAAAGAATTTGATACACGTACTATGGCCTATGTCTCCGGATTGAATCTGAGTTACAATTGTTTTAGTGTATTTCCGCTTCAGGCGTTTACTTTGCCATTGTTGAATAAACTATATTTGACAGACCAGTCAGATATAGTTGAGGATAATCGTGGCAATAAAAAAGAGATACGCTGTTTGAAGAATTGGCCGACTGGTCTTTCTACTTATCCGGCTTATGCAACTTTACGCTTGTTGGATATATCTTATAATGATATTCAAAAAATAGAAGAGTATTCATATCCTACATTAGTAACTGCTTTCAATGTCTCTGAAAATCCAAATATTGAAATGACTATACCTAGCGATGTTTGCTCGAAGATTGGTAGTGGGCTGTATACATTAGGATTTGATTCGAATCAAACTATTTGGGGATGTTCGATTTTGGATTTGGATATAAATAAATAGTAAAAAGGAAACATATAATTATGAATTGTTTATTTAAAAATATGAGAACAATGTGCTTGGCAATGATTGCTGGCACATTGCTACTGACGGTTTCCTGTAAAGATGATGATGAGGCTACCGTGACAGGTTTTGCGCTAGATCAGACTGAAGTTGGATTTCTGAATCATGGAGGAGCTATTGAAATAAGGGTAGCTACTGACGAAACTTGGACAGCAATATCTGAGAATGACTGGTGTATGTTGACTCCGGCTAATGGAGTAGGTAGTGTCGTTTGTGTTATTAAGGCTGACTCTTCGTATCTGTATAAAGAACGTTATGGGAAAATTACTTTCTATTCGGAAAGTGGTAAAAGTGTTGAGGTAGCTATCAATCAAATGGGATATGAACCGACTATACAATTAACTAGTGAAGAAGTAACTATTCCTTCTTATGCGGAATTGGATAAATCTTACATTGATATTGAAGCTACTTCAAATGTGGCATTTGAAGTAGTTGCTCCTGAAGATTTAGACTGGCTTACTTTGGAGGGAGAATCTAAATATACTCCTTCAACGACAATTCCTCGTAAGCAGAAATTCCGTTTTAGATTTAAGACTTATACAGAGTTTGATAAAGTACGTTCTGCACAGATAAAATTTAATCAGACAGGAAAGCCTATAACTCGTGCCGGAGAAATCCAGAAAGAGCTTTTAAAGAAAATTGTAACTATTACACAAGAAAAGGCTCCTCTTATCATTCCGTCTCGTGAAGGTGATTCATTGGCTTTACTTGCTATGAGCCGTACTTTAAATCTTGATGGATCAGGATGGGTTACGAGCCGTCCTATTACTCACTGGAATAATGTGGAGACAGAAGAACGTACCTACCATTATAGTTATGGTGATATCGATAAAGATAGTACTGAGGTACGTGTGATTTCATTACGATTCTCTATGTTTGATACAAAGGAATCAGTTCCTTATCAAATAAAGTATCTGACTGAGTTGGAATCATTCTCTGCTGTCGGAAACTCTAATGCTTTTACAAAGAAAATTGTGTTAGGTCCGGAGATTACAACATTGAAAAATCTGAAGAGTTTGTCATTAATGGGATATGGTATCAGTGAATTCCCTCCTGAAATGAAAAATATGACTCAGCTTGAAGAATTGGATATGAATGGTAATAATTTCCTAAAATTGCCAATGGATATTTTGAAAGGAATGACCGGCTTGAAATATCTGAATTTTGGTGGTAACCGGGTAAGTGGTTCTGTGTTAAATCTGCAGACAGATATTCCGAAGAAATATACTTTGGAAACGATTGGTATGGGTGGAAATTTACCTAAGGAAATCTTTGAAATGGATAATTTGGAATATCTGTATCTCTCCTATAACTATTTTTACGGAAGTATTCCGGATATGGGATATATAGGAGGAGTTGGCAAGCATAATATAATGCCGAATCTGAAAATGCTTTCCTTAAATCTGAACCGGTTTACAGGTAAGTTACCAGATTGGATTTTGTGGCATCCTAAATTAGCTTGTTGGAATCCGTTTATTCTTTTATTTAATCAGGAAGGATACGATAATTTAGGTAAGTTAGCCGGATTTAGCAATGAACCTGCTAAGATGTCAGAGTTCCCTGAAGGAGCAAATAATCGTGTTTGTCCGGATGATGAAGACGAGGATGCAATAACAACAGCTTTAAATTTGCCTTCTTTGACTAAAGAAGATATTGAAACTGTACCCTTGAATGGTCATTGGAGATATTACAAGTTGAGAGGTGAGACTTGGGGTACTAAATTTAATAATGTATGGTAAATATGACAACATATATAAAGAATACACTTTTACTCTGTTTGATGTTCTGTGCAACTATATTTGTAGGTTGTTCGGATGACGATAATAATGGAGTAACTCCCCTACCGGAAGGGCAGGGGGAAGTGACTTTCAAATTCGTGCGCAATAAAGTATATACAATCTCAACATTAGAGGATATGGCGCGGTTGAAAGTAACTTTAGAAAAAGATGGGCAGGAGGTTACACTTCCGACTATTGATTTGATTGGAGATATTGATTCGTTGACTTCTTCTGCAGTACGATTGGAAAATGGAGATTATAAGGTGGTGAAGTATACTGCTTATAATAATAAAGGTGTGCAAGTACAGGAAGCGTATTTGGATGATAATAATACATTATCGGTCGAACATGGTGTAATGCAGACATTCTATTTTCCTGTTTCAATCCGTTTTGTATATATCAATAACGAAATTCGTAATATGCTTTTCGGCGTTTGTGCCGAAGCACTTGGGAATGATTCAACAAAATGGCCGAAGTCTTGGCGTGTAGAAAATGAAGACTTGTTAACATGGGAGAATTTGGAGTTTGAAGTAGATGATTATGGAGAAATTTCTTATTTGGCATGTATTATCTTTGACGGAAAGACTTTCCCGGGTATGAAGAAGTTACCTGCTACGGTTAGCTTATTCCCAACTCTTGAAGGAATTCAGATTATGGATATTCCGGAGTTTGAAGAGTTACCAGATAATATGGATAAATCGCCACTTTATTCAATTATGATTATGAATACAGGATTTAAAGCTTTCCCAAAGAATTTTGAGAAGATGAAGAATCTGCGTTCATTAAGTGTTATTAATAGTAAATTAACAGAGTTGCCTATACGTTTGAGTGAACTTCCGGAAGTTCGTGATGTGGAAATCAGTGGAAATGAAATTGCTGAATTTCCGAAAGAACTGGCTGAAAAATGGCAAAAGGTTGTTTCGTTACGTATGAATGATACAAAGCTAACTTCTCTACCGGAAAATATCTTTGGAATGAAGAAGGTTTCAACTTTTGATTTCTGCGATAACCAGGGATTGAGCAATTTACCTAAATATCGTGGTGATAATACATATATGGGTGGTTTGTTCCTTGATAACTGTAGTTTTACTTCTATTCCGGAAATAGCAAATACGAGAATGCGTACATTATCTTTGGCTAACAATAAGATAACTTCAGTATCTCAAGAAGTCGTGAACGGTTTGTCAGATCAACTATTGACCTTGATTCTGGATGATAATAAAATAAATTCTTTCCCACAGATGGCATCATCTTCATTGATAGAGTTGAGCTTGGATAATTGTGGATTGACAGCAATACCGGACTTATCGAAGCTGCCCGAACTTTGCGTCTTGTCATTGAATAGTAATCAAATATTAGAAGTAAAAGATGGTACGTTTACGAATTGTACTAAGTTTGCTATTTTAGATCTTTCTAAAAATACGGAGTTGAGAACTTTTTCTAATCATGCAGGTTTTACAGTAATAGATCAAACTGTTAAATACCGAAATAAAAAACTTGTTGGGGACAAGGTGGTTGAGTACGGTGACGAACAAACACAGAATATTGCGAAACCCTATTATTTGAATTGCGTGAATGTGGATGATTGTCCGAATCTGACTTGGGAAGTTCCTGAAACTTGGTGTTGTATCAAAAATTTCTATGTATGGAATAAGGAAGAACTGGAGTTGCCTGTCAGAAATGTGATTGTATACAATCGAGGTTCGAAGAATGTAGTTCGTCACGAGTGCCCTGTATGTAAAGTGGATGGTCAACCAAGAGTGTATTCTTTCCCAAAAACTCTTGAAGAGATTATTGCTGGTCTTAAAAAGAATCAGGATAAGTAAACTGCATGAGAATATTAAATAAGTTGTTATTTATTCTGCCTCTTATATGTGTCATCACTTCTTGTGGTGACACAGAACTGGAGGCTCCGGAAATTATTCCTTCGGAGCCTTCAGTTATCTCTTTTTGGGAGGAACAATCGCATCTGGTAATGATGGGTTGGAAAGGAAAAGTAAACGCAGTAAAAGAATTTTCTTATATTGTACCTTTTGAGAGGCAAAGTAAAGATGAAGAAGCTGTATCTTCTTCCGAGTGGAAATTTGATATAAGTGGTCATTTAATATATTATAATCCTACGAGTATTGAACCGACAATATACGCCCGAGATGTGTGGCAAGTGATGGCTTGTTATTCTTATGGATATGATAAAGCTGGTAAAATGGTGAAGGTCATTGTGAATGATTTCAGTGGTGATCCTGTCATTTATACGTTAACTTATGGAGAACATGAAGTCTTTGTTCCTCTAATCTTTCCTTTAGGTATTTATGATTTCTTTTTAGTGAAAGGGCTGGAAAGTATTTCTGATGCGGACGGTAGTGTCTTATATACGTATAGTGGTAACAAAGCTATATATACTACTGAGTCTTGGAGTGGTGTGACAAGTACTACTTTTGAATATGATGAGGGTGTTATGTATCCTGTTCGAAAAATAGTCACATTAAAAAGAGGAGGAGTAATTGCCAATATGGAAATTACATCTTATCTTTATAACGAAGATGGTAGCTTAGCATCATCTGATAAGATTGTGAAGGAAGGAGAAAATGAAGTAGAACGTACTGTGGTACGCTATATGGCATCTACATTGTTACCTGTTTCCAAACTGACTGATGCGGGTGGGCAATTAGACTGGACTTATAAATATGATGATAATAACTGGTGGACAGAAATTACTTATAAGGAACATTTTGAAGAAGAGGCCGAAGCAAAGGAGTTGAGTATTTATACTCGGAAGGACGCTTTCGGTAATTGGACAGAAGCTGTACAGCAACAAAATAATATGGTAGATTGGTCACATCCTGATTCTTCAGTTAAAGTAAACCGTATCATTAGTTATTATTGAGTACACTTTTCTGAGGTGATAATGATAGAAATTTTGCCTGCCACGTTCTGTTGGTGGGCATTTTCTTTTAATCTGATACAAATAGTCCGGTCTTTATCTTTATCGGCATAACGAATAAGTTGGATTTCTCCTTTTTGATTCGGTTTTAAAATATTGGGAACCATTGTAGCGGATACGTAGGGTATTTGGGATTCTATTATTGTATAAAGGGGAGAGTTACCACTGTTGACAACCATAATATTTTGTTGCTGTACATTACTTCTCATTTGTTTTAATTTAATGCCGGTGGTTCGTAATTGTAAGTCTCCCATAACATATGGATAGGATTTATCTTTTCGAACTACTCCAGGTGTCACTGTGCCTTTTACAAATAAGCGTGTTTTTTCAGTTTGATCAGAAAAACTGACGAGAATGGCTCGGTTGAAGATCCCCGGTCGGCCCTGCGGATTATAAGTAATTTTAATTTCCCCACTTTCTCCCGGTTTGATGGCTTTCTTTGTATATTGTGGAACAGCACAGCCACATGTACTTTGCACGTGTGCTATGGCTATCGCTTTTGCCTGATGATTGGTAAATTTGAATGTACAAGTTTTGGGTTTGCTATCTTCAGAGAAAGTACCTAGATCATTAATTAATTTATTAAATTCAATTTTGTTTTGTGCTTTGGGTTGGATAGGTAAAATATGAAATAGGCCTATTATAATATATATAATTGCAGTATGTTTGACTTTCATGTTTATTCTTTTATTATAGTACAGCAAAAGTAATGTTTTTCATTAGATTTTTCTCATATTTTATTTGTTTATTCCAAATAACTCTTTATCTTTGCATTGGATTTATAATTGTAATGAATACAAGTTTGGAAAGAAAGGGATAAATGATGAAACCATACGAACGATTATTAGACCATAATATAAAGCCTTCGATGCAACGTATTGCAATTATGCAATATTTGATGGAGCATCCTATTCATCCGTCAGCTGATGATATTTATACAGCATTATCTCCTTCGATGCCTACGCTTTCAAAGACTACAGTTTACAATACCTTGAAACTGTTTTCGGAGCAAGGAGCGGCTCAGATGCTTACAATTGATGAGAAAAATACTAATTTTGATGCAGATACTTCCATTCATTCCCATTTTCTTTGTAAACGTTGCGGACACATTTATGACCTGCAATGTCCGGAAGCGGTGAAAAAAGTAGAGAGTCTGGAAATGGACGGACATCAGGTGTCGGAAGTGCATTATTATTATAAAGGTATATGTAAGAATTGCTTGAGAAAAGATAAAGAAACACGTATTGACTAATTAATTTAAAATTGAGAAGAAAATGAAAAAATTTAGATGTACTGTTTGCGGTTACGTTTATGAAGGTGACGCAGCTCCTGGGCGCATTGACTTTTGCTGATGAGCACGTTATCGGTGTTGCAAAAGGTTGCGACGAAGAAATGATTAAGGACCTGAACAATCACTTCATGGGCGAATGTACTGAGGTTGGTATGTATTTGGCTATGAGTCGTCAGGCAGACCGCGAAGGTTATCCTGAAGTAGCTGAAGCTTTCAAACGTTACGCTTGGGAAGAAGCTGAACATGCCGCTAAATTTGCTGAATTGCTGGGTGACTGTGTTTGGGATACCAAAACAAACCTGCAGAAACGTAAAGATGCTGAACAAGGTGCATGCGAAGACAAAAAACGTATCGCAACTCGTGCAAAAGCTTTAAATTTGGATGCTATCCATGACACTGTACATGAAATGTGCAAGGACGAAGCTCGTCACGGTAAAGGTTTTGAAGGTCTGTATAACCGTTATTTCGGCGATAAATAATCAAACCTCATAATAACTCTTAAAAGGTCTGTATTCAAAAATGAATGCAGACCTTTTTTGTCTATATTTGTTCATCAACTTTTAAATATCACAATTATGAGAAAAGTACAACTGTTGTTAGCTTGTTTAGTATTCTCGGTAGCTGCATTTGCTGCTGATAAAGTAATTAAGTTACCAAAACCTAATTTGAACCGTACTGGTACGGTGATGAAAGCATTGTCCGAACGTCATTCTACTCGTGAATTTGCTTCGAAAGCATTGAATTTATCTGATTTGTCGGATTTGTTGTGGGCTGCTAACGGTATTAATCGGAGCGATTCTGGAAAACGGACTGCTCCGTCGGCTTTGAATAAGCAGGATGTGGATGTATATGTGGTATTGCCGGAAGGTAGCTATTTATATGATGCAAAAAATCATCAGTTGAATCTGATAGCTGAAGGCGATTATCGTGGAGCAGTGGCAGGTGGACAGGCATTTGTAATATCAGCTCCGGTATCTTTAGTTTTGGTTAGTGATCTTTCTCGTTTTGGAGATACTAAGAATGCACATACTCAGTTGATGGGAGCTATGGATGCAGGAATCGTTTCCCAGAATATTTCAATCTTTTGTTCCGCTGCAAGGTTGGCTACTGTACCTCGCGCTTCGATGGATATCAATCAATTGAAGAAGGTGTTGAAATTGAAGGAAAGCCAGGTACCAATGATGAATCATCCTATAGGATATCTAAAATAAAAAACTGGACAGGATTCTAAAACTATTTCGGAGTAATTGAAGTGTACCCCAATTGTTTTTGATAAACTTTTGGGGTACATTTCTTTTTCAGGTCGTCTCTTTTAATTAGTAGGAGTTTTTAGCTCAATACCCGAAGACTGTTAATTCACGAATTGCTGCGGGGGGACACGCATTTCCATGGCCTTCAGGAATGACTAGTTTCAAATAACGAGCTGTGGTCGATTTGACATAGTATCGAAATGTTTCTCTAATAAATTCATCATTGAAGTCAGAAGCACCGATTTTTTCCCAATTACTATTATTGTTGCTGGCATAAAATTCCACCCATTTGATATTATTAGCTCTACTAGCTTCTCCACGGTTTACTAAATCAATTTGAGCAATTGTGATCGGGTCTTTCATATCAATGGTAATTTCATAAGGAGGTTCGCACCAATTGGCTTCAGACTTAGTTTTACAGTGCCAGAAAGTCGTTTCATCGTCGTCAATTAGGTTTTTCACCGGATTGGCTGCTGCTTCGGAATTGCAAGCAATAATTTCCCATTTTGACTTATCTATTTTCTTCCCTTCTTTAACGATACGGAATAAAGTGCTACTTTCCTTATCTATAACTAATGAATTATTCGGAGTGCCGTTCTGTGTCGCTTCAATGCTTCCAATAGTTATGGGCAATATATAGTTACCCGGAAGTAGATTATCTTTGAGTTGGTAGGAGGCTGTTGTTTCATTAACTCCTTCCGGTAAAGAAATTTTATCCGGAGCTGTGTACGATTCACTGGGTAGTAAGGTGAAATTAACCTTATTGTTTGAATTATACTGTTCAATCAGAGATTGATCGTGGGTTAAATCGCATTCTATATCCCATTTATTAGTAAAAGGTACGCTGATGTGGACGTCCATTTGGGAGGTTTGTAACGGATCTATATTGAATATTCCTGAGTTTGTGATTTGTACAATAGGTTCTGATACCTGAAATGCCAACAATGAAACACATCTTTCGGGGTTGATATTTAGTTCGTTAGAAACCAACCTCAGTGGAAGAACATATTGAATCTGGTCATAATCGGACAATTCGACTATTTTTTCAGGATGATAGGTTATATAACCGCACATTTCATTTTTATTTAGTAAAAATTCAATGTTGGACAATTCATAACAGTTTTCCGGTAACATTTGATAATTGGTTCTGTCTTCTCTGTTCAGAGAGTCTAGTAAATTGGGATCTATCATGAATTTTACTTTTCCTGACATATCGCTTAATCCGCCTCGTTGTACCCAAAGCTCTGCTTGATAACTTTCTCCTACATTGAATGATTTTTGTATATTCAGTGTATTGATAGCAACAGATACTAGGCTATCTGCTTTATCTGCGATCTCAAAGTTCTCGTTACAACTTGCTGTCAGTATCAAAAATACTATGGTTACCAGTATGGAGTATATTTTTTTCATCTTTTTTTATTTTAAGTCATGAAACATAATGTTGATTTACCATCCCGGATTTTGAACAAGCAGTTCAGTTTTCTTCATTTCATCGTCTGGGATAGGATATAAGTACATTTTACGTCTGAAGACAATCGGGCTAGCTTCTACTTCTTCGTAGAATTTGTCTTCTGCCGCATTCATATTCATGCCATGAACATATCCGAATTGACGCCCTTCTCCATCCTGGTCTGCTATCATCCAACGGCGAACATCGAAATAACGTTGTCCTTCCGTTGCCAATTCGATGCGTCTTTCACGTTGAATTGCGAGTCTTTGCAACTCTTGATTTCCCTCAATGGCAGGGTTGAGTTCTTCAATATTCGACAAACCGGCACGCTGGCGTACTTTGTTTAAATAGGTCAGAACACGTTCGTCCTGAGGATCAATTTCATTAACAGCTTCTGCATACAATAAATAAAGATCTGCAAGACGGAAGATGATAGAAGGGCGGAACTTGTTTTGAACCCCCGGAGATTTCATGCTAACTTCCCTGTTAAATCTTTTGTATAGCATATAACCAGTATGAGTATAAATTGTGCCGCTTAATTCATTGGGGCTTCCTTTGTGGAATTGAGTTACGTTGTTTGTTACATGCCATCTCCTATTTTGGAAAAATACTGTATTATAGAAACGTGCTTCCCGATTGAGGAACCGATTGCTGACATTGTTGGCCACTTGTACTTCTTTGCTTCCGGCTTTAACAGTCTCAGTGTATTTGTCAAACCCTTCGGTTGTATATAATGTGGATTGTGGTAAATAACTTGTTGCTTGTACCGGGAGACCGTCCTTCATATAAAAGTCGTCTACGAGTTCTTGTGTGACACCAATGCAACCCATTCCGTTTTGTTCACTTCTTGGGGTACATCTACGGTCGAACATGTCATTTGTCATTCCACCCCATGAAGTTGCTGCAGTAGCCCATATAATTTCTTTATTATATGTTTGGAAAAGATCGTATATATCTTGTGAAGGATTACCCGTATTCAGCAATTCATAATTACCTTCCTCATCTGCAAATTTTATGAATTCTTCTAAAGCAGCTACCGCTTTATTCCATTTATTAGGATCTTTATCAGGAAAAAGTCTTGTCCCATCCAAATTAGTTACGGCTAGCGCTTCTTTGTATTCGCCATTGAATAACTTACTGGCTGCATATACCCACATTTTAGCTTTTACAGCCAGAGCTACGCCTTTGGTTGGCCATGCATTATGCTGGTCGTCATCATGTAATGCCTTTTGAGGCAGCTCTTTGGCTACTGCTGTTAGTTCTTCGTCCAAATAGCTGATTACTTCATCTATGGTATTTCGGGGCAGATCCAGATTATCTTCTCTTTCGAGAATTAAATCTTTTACCAAAGGAATAGCACCATATTGTTCGAAAAGCAAATAGTGATAATAGGCTCTCATGAATCTTACATTAGCCTTCATCTCTGTTAGTTCTTCTTCCGTCAGTACATCAACATGGGTTCCATTTGCCGCTATTGGTTTGGCGTGGGTCAAGAATATATTTGCTTGTCTGAT
This sequence comes from Bacteroides sp. 43_46, assembly GCF_001915455.1. NCBI lineage: Bacteria > Pseudomonadati > Bacteroidota > Bacteroidia > Bacteroidales > Bacteroidaceae > Bacteroides > Bacteroides sp. 43_46. Next base: position 33,524 of record NZ_MNQN01000143.1, read on the forward strand.
TTCTTTATAGCATGTACCCCAACGGTGAAAACTCATGTTAGCTGCATTTTTATCTGTTTTGTTATAGAGTTTTGCATCTCCATATCCAACAGTTAATTCATCACACATACCTGCCCAAGGATTTTTAAATCCTGTGATACTTCCAGCAGCTGCGGTAATTCCTGAATAATCTGGAATAGAAGTAAATATGTTTGCATACCATCTTCGGGTATAAGATACATTATCGAAAATTTCATCCAATGAACGGAGATTTCCGGCTAACTCATCAGATACATTCAGATAATCGCAAGAATAAATATTGCACAATGCAAAAGCAGCTATCAGTATTTTCTTATATAGTTTCTTCATTGTTTTCATATTTTATAGATTTAATTAAAATGTAAAGTCTATTCCTAAGGTAAAGGTACGATTCTTAGGGTATACGTTTCCTCCATTTGCATTTCCTGCTTCCGGATCGAAATACTTAAGGTCATCCCACAAAGCAAGATTATATCCCATTACATAAATTCTGGCAGCCTGAACATTAAATTTCTTCAAGAATTGTTTGGGCAGTTGATAACCGAATTCCATGTTTTTTAATCGTAAGAAACCTCCATTACGAAGCCACCATGTGCTTGCCACTTGATTATTGGCGTTGTTGGCATTATCTTTATGTAGGCGTGGCATTAATACATTTTGACTTGGATTACTCTCAGTCCAACGGTCCAATGCGAAAGTACGATAACTGGATTGGTCTACTCCCCATGCAAATGGATACCAACCTTCCGGAGTATTTCCTCCTAATAAAACAGAACAGTTTCCGGTACCTTGGAAGAATACACTAGCATAAAATCCTTTATATTCGATGTTTAATCCAAATCCGTAAACGATCTCAGGTACATTAGGATGTCCCACGCCTACTACTTTATCATAGGAATCGATAACTCCGTCACCATTCACATCTTTGTATTTAATATCACCGGGGCCAAGCAATCCACCTAGAGTGCTTTGAGGCAGTTCCGGGCGTAATGTATAGCTTTCAATACCATTACTGTTCTTATTGATGATGAAATCTTCTTTTGTGTATAAGCGTTCGGCTATATAGAGGTTATTTTCATTAATTCGTTTACCTGTTCGTTCCATCCATGGATATTTTTGTGGTAATTCATCATATTCTTTTATCTCATTTCTGGCAAATGTAAATGTCCCTCTTGCACTTAGTTTTACTTTACCAATTTGATGATGAGCATTCAAAGACATATCTACACCATGGTTGGATACGATTCCATAGTTAGCATATTGGTTGACACGAAAACCACTTAATGTTGGTGTCGTTTTTCTTTGCATCAGGATATTGCTTCTTTCGGAACGGAAATAGTCGAATACAATATCTATCTTGTTGTTGAAAAGTCCTAAGTCGAAACCATAGTTTTGTTTTTTCTCAATTTCCCAACCAATATCTAACGTTTCCGGAAATCCTTCGATGATACCTTGTCCTATAGAATTAGTACCTCCGTTACTACCTATTCCTTGTGACCATGAACCTGCATTCATAGAGAAAGTAGGACGGTAGATAAAACGGTCACTGGTAGTGTCGTTACCAGTTTTACCGACAGAAGCTCTTAATTTGATTTTGTTTATATAGTTTTTTAAAACTCCGGGGTAAAAAGGCTCATTTGACAAATAATAAGCCAGTCCTACAGCCGGGAAAAAACCGAAACGATGATTCTTGGCAAATGCTTCTGAACCCGTATATCCAAAATTTCCTTCAAGGAAATAACGTCCGTCATAAGAGTAACTAAAACGCCCTACTAGCCCTTGCTTGCGATAGGGGAGAGGTTGAGTCTTGAGTTGTGTTTCTTTTTGCATATATAGCAACATACCACTTACATCATGCTTCTCTGCAAAAATACGTTTGTAGTTGATAGCTGCATCAATATATATTTTCTTTTGCGCTTCAATACCATTGTCCTTCAAATCGCTCAAATCCGGTGTTCCTGATACAACTTGGATGAATGTTAAGTTACCGTTCTCATCTCTACCTGTTGCATGATAACGGGAAGGATTGTATGAACGTATGGATTTGAATGTTGCATCAAAGTCATAGCTGACATTTACTTTGGCGCTAAGTCCCTTGGTGATGAAATCGAGTTTTTGTCTAACGCCAACTTTGGATTGAATACCTGTTCTCCATTGGCGGGTATAACCGGAATTCATCAACTGATTGTATGGGTTCCTCATATTTACACCTCGTTCTTGTTCGTAAGTAGCTACTGTTCCGTCACTATATACTGCGGGAAAACAATAAGGAGGAGTAATCAACATAGAGCGGAAGATAGTAGATGAAGATTCACCCGGATAATTGCCTATCAAGTATTGTCCTGCCAAGTCAATAGATACTAGTGTTGTAGAGGTGACATCCATATCAATGTTTGAACGCAGATTAAAACGGTCCAAGCCAATATTGGTATCGTATTTTTCTGTAGGATTACCTTTATATATACCACTTTCTGTATAATAGGCACCAGATACGAAATATCTGGAACGTGCCGAACCGCCACGCACATTCAATGTATACCGGTGATTATGTGTATTCTTTCTAAGCAGTTCACCTATCCAGTCTGTATCCGGATAAAGATCACGGTCTGTACTAGTACGAAACTTTTCTATTAATTCAGCGCTGAATAAATCGGGTTCCCCGTCATTATTTAATGCTTCATTATATAAACTTAAATAATCAGCAGAACCTACAAATTCAGGCAGACGTTGTGGACTTGAAATGGAGTGTTCTGTTTTAAATGTAATTTTAGGTTTTTCGTCCTTACCGCGTTTGGTTGTAACTAATATAACGCCATTTGCTCCTTCAGCACCATAAATAGCAGTTGCGGCAGCATCTTTTAATACTGAGAATGTTTCAATCTCATCCGGTTCAATATCGGTGATTTTACGAGGAACACCATCTACTAAGACTAAAGGGGTTGATGCGGAACTGTTAGATGCGAATGTGCTGATACCGCGAATCCAGAATTCTGCATCATCGTATCCTGGTTCACCGGAACGTTGTACGGCAATTAAACCGGATACTTGTCCTGCCAGATTGTTGGTCAAATTTCGAGTCGGGGCAGCGATTTCCGAAGGCTTTACCGAACTCATGGATACCACGACACTCTCTTTTTTTTGTTGTCCATAACCGATGACAACTACTTCGTCCAATGCTTTGGTGTCTTCGCGTAACCGGATGTTAATGTTGCGCCGTCCGTTAATCTTGATTTCTTCTGTTGCGTAGCCCAGGAAAGAAACTATAAGAATATCATTTTTGTTAGGGACACTAATGGAATATCGTCCATCCATATCTGAGATTCCTCCTAATGTTGTTCCTTTTACTTTTACTGAAACGCCAATCATGGACTCTCCTTGTGCATCGGTTATTACACCGGTGACTATAAATTTGTTACTTTGTTGTTGGCTGTTTGGTTGTTCGCCTTTATGGTAAATTGTGATTTGTCGGTCGTTGATGCTGTAAGTATTATCTGTACCGAGAAATAGCTGGTCCAAAATAGCGCTCACTTGCTGATTTTTTACATCAATATTTACCTTACGATTCGTATCGATGATTTGGTCCATGTAGAAAATTATGTATTCACTATTTTTTTCAATTTCTTGAAAGACTTGTTTCACAGTCTTTTGAGAGGTCTTCATTGTGAATAATTTGCTTTGCGAATACGAATTTGTTGCCAAGCAATGACCTATTCCTATCAGTAGAAAAAATGAAAAGAACTTCATAATTAGCAATAATTGTTTTTCTTCAGTCTTTTTTAGACTGAATAATTGGTGTTTTTCCATACTTTTATAACGAATTAGATTATTAATATTTAAACGTGTAAGTAATTTAATTTAAGGTCGGGTGATATGCGGGTATTATCCGGCCTTATCATTTTCTAGGAAGTCATATTTTCATAGGCTATTAATTTATTTAGATTTGACATTAATATAGATTTTCTCATTTGATTCTGTTATTTGAGCCGGGACGGTTTGAATCAGCGTATGCAACACATCATCTAGTTCTTCTTTCAGATCTAGCTTGCCACTACAAGTAATATTAGCAAGCTGTTTGTCGGTAATGATTGTCTTACCATAGTACTTGCTGAGTTTTTTTGTAATAATTTCCAACCTCTCTTTTTTGAATTGGTAAAATCCATCTTTCCAAGCTATGTATTCTTGTACATCTACAGGATGTACGCTGATACCTTGCTGATCATTATATGCAAGTAAATTGTTTGGTGATAAAGTTTTCGTTTCGTTATTGTTAGTCTTTACTTCTACTTTTCCAGTGACAAGTACTACTGTTTGTATATTCTCTTTTTCGTATGCACAAACGTTAAAAGTAGTACCTAATACCTGTATGTCCATTTTATTCGTTTTTACAATAAATGGTCGACTTTTGTCGTGATAAACATCTAGGAAGGCTTCACCTTCTACATAAATCTCCCGTTTGTTCTTCATAAATTCAACCGGATAAACAACTCGTGAACTGGCGCTTAGCCAAATACGTGTCCCGTCAGAAAAAGTAATTGACGAGCGTTTTCCGGCCGGCACTATTAATTGATTATAAGTATCTTTTTTCTTATCGTTTTCAGTTTCCTGATTAATGGTTTGAGAATTGACATTTAATTTTCCCTGTTGGTTGTAATGTAGCTTACTTTCTTTACCTTGTATAGCTATCTGTTTCTTTTCGGATAGAATCAAAAGGGTTTGATTGGTAGAGACATCAGGTTTCTTTACTGCGACTATATCAGATTTTTCCATGCACTCGCTTGTCTGATAAATATTTTGCAGATACCAACCACTTACAAGGAAGACAACAATGCAAGCTGCAGCTAAAGTGCGGTATAGAATGCGTCTCTTTCTTTTGTTCTGTATTTCCAAACGATTCTGATCGGATATACATTTCCAAATGGAATCTACTTTTTGTTGAGGCAGATAGGGTTTAGGAACATGACGGAGAATATGTAGAAAATTACGCGCAATAGCTATTTCCTTAGCTAACTGCTTGTTTTCTTGAGCTAATTTATCCCAAAACATAATACTTTCCGGAGTCGGATGTTGTTCCGATTCTAAAAAATAAGCATCATTGAGTAATGAGTCTGCTTTATAATTATTATAGTCTATTTTTGAATCCATTTTATGCGTTGTTTATATAAGGACAACTCAAAAAATGGAATCTACTCACTGAACTTATATTTTTTTTAAAGAAAATGCATTTTTTGTGTTTCTCTGAAGAAAGTGGTCAAGATACTTATCCATGCGATGCATTCAGGTGTTCCGAAAGTATCTCTTACTTTTTGTAGTGAGCGTTGAAGTAAATTGTAGGCTGATTGATAATTAATGTCCATAATCTGACATATTTCATCATATTCCATTTCTTCTATAAAACGATAATATATGATTTCTCGTTGTCTGGGAGTTAGCACATGGAGTATTTTTTTGATTTCATTAATTTGTTCGCGACGTTCTTCTTCATTGATAAAATCATTCTCTGTTATATATTGTTCTTCCATAGAGTAGAAGTTGAAGGCATAGGATTCTTCTGAACGCTCTTTACTGAAAACATTATAGATACTGTTTTTAAGAGAAATCATCAGATAGATTTTTACATTTTGGGGTATACTTAATTTATTTTTATTCTTGTATATTCTTATAAATACATCTTGTATACAGTCTTTTATCACTTCTGTGTCAGGAGTGATTTGTAATCCATATTGATACAGTAATTGAATATGGTGTGTATAAAGCCAACTATAAGCTTCATCATTGCCTTCGAGAAAAAGTTTCCATTTAATATAACTTTCGTCTTGAATTTGCATAGATGTTAATTTTTAAATTCCGGTATCTACCGGACTTTTATCAGGAAATAACGGGCTATAAAGAATTGTCTGTTTTAATACCTGTAACTTACCGTCTTTCACAAACTTTTCACCACGTTCGGAAAGATGATCAATCATAGCTTGACGAAGCTCATTTAATTGCTGTTTGTATTTTTTATCTGTTACTACATTCTTTAGTTCATGAGGGTCTTTCGAGAGATCAAACAACTCTTCTGTCCCGGTGTGAAAACGCCAGATATATTTTATTTTTCCGTCGGTTAATGCACACCAATAATTGTCAGGACTATAGCAAGTCGCATGTTCTAAATCTATGTATTTCCTCCATTGATCGGTTTTACCTTCCATTAACCGGAGTAAAGATTGACCGTCCATATCTTGCGGGATAGAACTTCCGGCTATTTCAAGGAAAGTTGGTAATAAATCACGCAATTCTACCGGTTGGGTAATTTTGTTTCCTTTAGTAAAGTGATAGCTAGCCGGCCATTTAACGATATAAGGAACATGTACCGAACCTTGGTAAGGATACGTTTTACGCCAATGATAATGGTCTCCTAACATATCACCGTGATCAGAAATGTAGCAGATAAGTGCATCGTCATATATACCTTTTTCTTTCAAAGTTTTAATTACTTTACCTATCTCTTCGTCAATAAATGTCACATTAGCATAATAGTGCCTTCGTGAGTCTTTTGCATATTCGTCACCGAAATTACCATAAGGAGCATCTTTTTTCACTTTTTGAGGATCCTTTAGTTTGGCATACGGCTTATCTTTACACCATTCTCCTATCCAAGGTGCAGGTATATCCCGGTTCGCGTATTCGTCCAATAAACGTTGGGGAGGATCATAAGGACTATGTGGACGGGCAAAGGATATTTTCAAGAACAATGGTTGGTTATTGATACCTTCGTAATTGCGAATCATTTCGCAAGCCATTTCTCCTGTCCATGCTGTGGGATGCAATCGTTCCGGAAGTTTATAAGTAGCTGCTCCATGGTCATTCCAACCGATATGAGTAGAATCCGGGTTTAAGCCGGGAGCTTGCATTTGGAACCATAATCGATAGTCACTGATAAAATCGGGACTTTCTACGCGTCCGCTTTCATCAACTAATGTTCCCCGGAATCCATGCAGAGCCTTTTGAGGATACCAGTGCATTTTACCAATGCCAAAGCTGTAGTAGTTTAAGTCTCCCAACATACGAGGCATCTCATAACGGTATTGGCTGGCTACCCTGCCGTATCCTAGCATACCATGATGCCAGGGAGAAAGTCCGGTCAATAATCCGGAACGTGCCGGTGTACTACTAGGGGTAGAAGAATAACCGTTTGTAAAGAGTGTACCGTCTTCTGCCAAAGCGTCCATATTCGGAGAAATGACAGAAGTATTTCCCATACAATTCATGGCATCTCCACGATGTTGGTCGGATACAATTAAAATGATATGAGGACGTGTTGAAGTTTGGGCAAAAAGAAGTTGCGGAAGGATATAAACTCCCGTAGTCGCAAGTAATGAGCTTTTTAATAAAAAGGATGTTTTCATATTCTAAAGGATATCGTGTTTCCCATTTGACAAAAGTACAATTTCTTTTTGAATAAAAGAAAAATAGCCGTATTTTTACACTTCTTAAGAATCTCTTGACTAGTTATAAAAAAGAGTGACGCTATCACATACGGATAACGTCACTCTTTGCTTCTTATGGCGTCATAATCCTGACCGGATATCGACACTCTTTTTTCTACTTCAATAAAAACTCATCAATTGCTTTCTTGTAAGTTGCTTTGTCTGCAGCTCCGCGGAAAAGCTGGGGATCTCCTTTCATGGGGATGAATACGAACAACGGAATACTTGTTGCATTGAACAGGGCAGCCAGTTCTTTCTGCTTATCTACATTTACTTTGTAGATTACAATTTTCCCGGCATATTCTTTTGCCAATTCTTTCATAATAGGAGCTGTTTGGCGGCAAGGTCCACACCAGTCGGCATATAAATCGATAATGGCAGGCTTGTCGCCTTTGTATTTCCACTCTTTTGACTTTTCATAATCGAAGACGTCTTTCAGAAACATTTCTTTATTCATTACGACGACTTCTCCGTTGTTACCTGTTACTTCTTTTTTACCTTGTTTGGCTTCAGCTCTGTCATTGAACGCGTATACGATTACGCTTACCATGACGAGTGCTACCATGACTAATACTTTCTTCATTCGTTATTTATCTTTTTATGTATAATGCCGTTCTATTACCCCTTGTAATTCACTGCTATGAATTACACCGGAATGTCTCCATACCGCTTCTCCATTTTTGAACAGGATAAAGGTTGGTACAGCTTGTATACGATATTTTGTAGCCAAGTCTTCATGTTGGTCAACGTCTATCTTGACAATACGGGCCTTATCACCTACAACTAATTTGAGCTCTTCCAGAACGGGTTTCATAGCTTTACATGGTCCGCACCATTCTGCAAAGAAATCAACTAAAACGGGCATCGGTGATTGTATTAAATCTTCAAATTTCTCCATAATCTTTCCTTTCTTAAAATTAAATGACAGTCATTGAAGACTGCAAATATAGATTCTATTTTATTAATATAACGGGAAAATGCTGTTTTTGTTCATCGAATAGTAACCGGAGAGTCATTCTGTTGTAATCTGAAAACGGGAGTTTTGCATATCGAAAAGTAACGGGAGTTAAAGTTATGAACTAAATAATAATCGCTATATGAAATTCTTATTTATTGTTCAAGGTGAGGGGAGAGGACATCTGACACAGGCTATCACCCTCGAAGATATGTTGCAGCGTAATGGGCATGAGGTTGTAGAAGTATTAGTCGGTAAAAGTTCCTCACGCACATTACCAGGTTTTTTCAATCGGAGTATTCATGCACCGGTGAAGCGTTTTATCAGTCCGAATTTTCTGCCTACGACAGATAATAAGCGAGTGAATCTAAAGAAAAGTTTAGCTTATAATTTATTGAAACTACCGGAATATTTCCGTAGTATGTACTATATAAATCAACGGATTAAGGAGACAGGGGCGGAAGTCGTCATCAACTTCTACGAACTTCTGACCGGACTTACCTATGCGTTCTTCCGTCCCTCTGTTCCGTATATTTGTATGGGACATCAATATTTGTTTCTACATCGTGATTTTCAGTTTCCGGATAAGAGTCCGGTCCAGTTATGGATGTTGCGTTTCTTTACACGAATGACGGCTCTTAGATCATCAAAGAAGTTAGCTCTATCTTTCAGGGAAATGGAACGGGATGATGAACATCAGATTGTTGTGGTACCTCCTTTGATTCGCCGGGAAATAACGGCAATCCAGCCGGAAGAAGGAAATTATATTCATGGATATATGGTAAATGCCGGTTTTGCAGATACAGTGGAGAGTTTTCACACAATGCATCCGGAAGTTCCTTTAAGATTTTTCTGGGATAAGACGGAGACAGAGGAAGTAGTACGGGTGGACGAAACATTGAGTTATCATCAGATTGATGATGTGAAGTTTCTTAATGGAATGGCGAACTGCAGGGCTTATGCCAGTACGGCTGGTTTCGAGTCTATTTGTGAAGCGATGTATCTTGGCAAACCGGTATTAATGGTTCCGGCGCATATCGAACAGGATTGTAATGCTTATGATGCTATGATAGCAGGGGCAGGAATTATCGGTGATTCGTTTGAACTGGAGTCCTTGCTTCGTTTTGCGGGAAAATATATTCCAAATCGTGATTTCATTTATTGGGCACGCAGTTGCGAGCGTCGGATTATTCTTGAATTGGAAAAACTGGCTGCTTCACAATCAGAAATAACTTCAATACCAACATATACTAATTATTTACCAATATGAAACTGAATAAAACAGATTATGTACTTGAACGTGCATCAGACGGTGGCTATTATGCTTGGCTGACTGTAAATATGCAATGTAATGCTTATGGAGAGTCTCCTGATGAGGCTATTCGGAACCTGGAAGAATCAATGAATGAGATAATTGATGAAATGTATATGGTGGAAGACTTTGTCTAATGAATAATGTGAAATGAAAAACGGATAATGAAACAGAACCCGGTTTCATTATCCGTTTTCAATAAATGATTTTTCTATTGTTCACAGATAGTCAGTTCATCAATGATATGGGATGCTCCCGCAAATTTATCTATGATAAACAGAGTATAACGAATATCAACGCAGGCAGCGCGCTGTGATGAAGGTCGGAAAGCGATATCACCTGTCAGTCCTTCAAAGTTACGGTCAAAAGCAGTTCCTATCAACTGGCCTTTACTGTTGAAAACCGGACTACCGGAGTTACCTCCTGTGTTGTCGGTGTTTACAATAAAGCAGACCGGCATCTCACCGTTTTTGCCGTACTGTCCATAGTCTTTAGAGTTATACAACTCTTTCAACTTTTGCGGTACTACAAATTCCCAGTTACCCGGATCCTCTTTTTCCATAACTCCTTTGAGAGTGGTATGAGCATCATACACTACACCGTCTGCAGGTTCATAAGGAAGCACTTGTCCGTAAGTCAGTCGTAAGGTTGAGTTCGCGTCCGGATAAATAGGTATTCCCTTTTCTTGTCTCATATTCATCATGCCTTTTACCCATACTTTATGAGCGGCATCATAATTCTCATTGGCTTCTTTCATGGCAATGGCAGTTTTCAGAATGCCGTCGGTAATTGAATATTTGAATAGGATCATCCAGTCATATCCGATTTTATATAAACTAGGCTTTTTGATGAACTTCTCAAAATTCTTTTGATTACCGAAAATTGAGTTATCAAAGCACGCATCTACAAATGCATCTATGTTGCCTTTGAAGCGGGAGTCAATGATTTCGAATATATTGATTCTTTGTTCTGCCGGAATATAGTTAGCATAAGTTTTGAGCATTTCTTTAGCTACCATTCGTTCTACTTCCGGGAAAGGAACAGAAGCAAAATATTTTTCACCTTCCTGTTTCAAGTTTTGGGCAGCTTCTTTTATTTTCTCTTTATCTTTTGATTTTAGTGCGGTGGCCAGTGCTGTTGTAGAGGGGATGCGCATAAAGTCGAGCGCTGTGACAAGTGCTTCGTTGATAGCCTGTTGGTGATATAATGCGTCACGTCGGTGAGCTACAATAGAGCGAATCTCGTCAAAAGCTTTCTGATAAGAGTTATCTCCTTTTTCACGGCCGCGGGCCAATAGTTCTTCTTGCTGCGCACGTTTGGTATCCAATACTTTAAGACGCATCAGCCCTTCGTTCATGCCAATAGCATTCTTCCAATAGTTGGCTGATGATGCATATTTGCTGGCGTAATGAATACGCACAGCAGGATCTTTAAGCATTTGTTCCATAAGAACTTTCTGACGGGCACCACGTACGTGCTGACGCATAAAGTTAGTTGTCTGCATCCGTTCTTCTACTTCGTCGGAAATCATGTACCGCCAGTTACGTCCGGGAAATCCCATGACAAAAGTGAAATCACCTTCCTGTACTCCGGCAAGGCTAATGGTCAAGTGTTTCTTTACGTGCAAAGGAACATTGTCTTTGGAATACTCTGCCGGTTTTCCGTTCTTATCCGCATAGATACGGAAAAGGGAAAAGTCGCCGGTGTGACGCGGCCACATCCAGTTGTCAGTATCCGCTCCAAATTTTCCAATAGAAGAAGGAGGGGCACCTACCATGCGAATGTCGCTATACACGGTTTTTACAAACAGATAATATTTATTTCCTCCATAAAAGGCTTTGAGTTCCAACTTGGTAGCAGGAGTTATTTCAATGTTTTCTGCTTTTGCAAAACGTTCTGCTACTTTGTTGAGGTAAGTCGGAGACAGATAATTAGTTCCTTCCGGGTCTTTGTCTTTCTTTAGTTGTTCGTTGACGTAGTCGGTTACATCAAGAATACGGTCGATAAAAGTAACCTTGAGTCCTGGTGTAGGAAGTTCTGCGTCGCGGTTCATTGCCCAAAAACCTTCTGTCAGATAGTCATGCTCTACATTACTGTGTTGCTGGATAGCTCCATAACCGCAATGATGATTAGTCAGCACCAGCCCTTCGGAAGAGATTACTTCTCCCGTACATCCTCCTCCGAAGTGTACGACAGCGTCTTTCAGAGAAAGCCCGTTCGCATTGTATACTTCTTCAATGGGAATCTCAAGACCTAGTTCTCGCATGGCAATCTCATTCTGAGTTTTCAGATCAGGTAGCATCCACATACCTTCGTCGGCGTGGATGCTAAGAGTTGCCAGAGAAAAAATAGCAAATAGGATTTGTTTTCTCATTTATTCTACGATTGTCATTTCATTAATCAGGTGTCCGCAGTTTCCTAGTTTTTCAAGGATGAACAATACATAACGGATATCCAGGTTGATACAACGTTGCAGGTTATTGTCAAAGTTGATATCGCCACTCAATGATTCCCAGTTGCCGTCAAAGGCACAACCGATCAGTTCCCCATTCTCATTCAATACTGGGCTTCCGGAGTTACCTCCGGTAATATCGTTTGTAGATAGGAAGCAGACAGGCATATCACCGTTGGGTAATGCATAGCGACCATAATCTTTCTTCTCGATCAACTCTTTCAGTTTGGCGGGTACTACAAATTCGCGGTCTTCCGGATTTTCTTTTTCAAGAATACCTTTAGTTGTCGTATAGTAGTTGTAGTGTACTCCGTCTTTCGGATCGTAAGGTTTCACGTTACCGTATGTCAGACGAATGGTAAAGTTGGCATCCGGATAAGAAGGAACTGGCTGTTTCATTTCGCCAAGACCACGGATATAGGTCTTGTGAAGTAAAGTCAACTCTTTATCCATATCTTCTAATTGAGAAACAATTTTCTCAAATTGGTCATATTTAGACTGACAGTATTGCAAAGCCAAATCATTATCGATAGCCTTTACAGACGGTTTCTTGACAAACTTCTCAAAGTTCTCACGGTTAGAGAAAATAGAGTTGTCATACATATCATCGACAAACTTGTCATAGTTACCTTTATATTTCTGCTCAATGACTTTGTAGATAGACAGACGCTGGTCTGCCGGAATCATTTCTGCATAAAGGGGAAATAAAACTTTAGCTACTTTACGGTCTACCTCATGGTCATAGTCCTTATTGTGAATACTTTCATACGTATCTTTCAGCGCTTCGATACGTACTTTTATCAGAGAATCATTCTTCTCTATCAATGCTTCACGTGTCTTAGCCAGCATGACACTTCCAAATTCGATTGCTCCGAAGAACGTTTCTCTCAGACAGGTGAACTGATAGTTGAGAGGTGCTGTCTTAGCTACCAGATCATCTATTTTTTTCACTACCGTTGCATAATCAGCATTATTCTTTTCCTTTGCAAATTCTGCAAATTTAGCTTCTTGCGCAGCTTTCGTACCCAATACATCGTTGTCGATGATTGCCTTGTTCATTCCGATAGAATTTTTCCAGTAGTTACTGGAACCGGCATATTTGTTTGCATACTGGATGCGGATTTTATCACTTGCATTCATCACTTCCTTCAATACAGCCAGACGGGCACCGCGGATACGGATACGCGGGTCGTTTTCCGATTCCATGCGTTCTTTTACTTCCGATACGGTCAGATAACGGCTTGTACTTCCGGGGAATCCCATAATCATTGCATAATCTCCTTCTTTCAAACCTTTGAGCGAGATAGACAAATGTTTTTTTGTTTTCAAAGGAGTATTGTTTGCGCTGTATTCTGCCGGTTCTCCGTTAGCATCCGCATAAATACGGAACATGGAGAAATCACCGGTGTGACGGGGCCACATCCAGTTATCCGTTTCGCCACCGAACTTACCGATAGAGGAGGGGGGAGCGGCAACCATACGTACATCCGGATATATTTTCTTATAAAATAGATAGAATTTGTTTCCGGCATAAAATGGAAGTGCTTGTGGAACGATTCCTTTTTTATCTTTCAGATCGCTTTTATTGTAAAGCTCGTTGGCCAGTTTCTGAAGAAAAGCACTACTGAAAGATTCAGATTCGGTAATTTCTTTAGCGGCAATCTTTGCATTGACAATATCCGTGATATCTTCGATACGTTCGATAAATGTGAACTTCAATCCCGGAGTCGGAAGCTCCTTGTCTCTGGATGTAGCCCAGAAACCGTCTGTCAGGTAGTCATGTTCTACGCTACTGTGCTGCTGGATGGAAGCATAACCACAGTGATGATTTGTCAGAATTAAACCTTCAGGTGAGATAATTTCCCCCGTACATCCTCCTCCGAAGATACCGACTGCATCTTTCAAAGAGACGCCGTTCGGGTTATATAAGTCCTGGGCTTCCAGTTTCAATCCTTGTTTTTTCATCATATCTATGGAATGTTGCTGTTGCATTAATTGCAATAACCACATACCTTCATCCGCTTTAGCGGAGCACACGATGAGCGCTGTCAGCGCTAATAAATAAAGTCTTAGTCTGTTCATTTTTTAATGATAAAATTTGAATATATGATTGTTAGTCTTCAATTTCCAATTCTCCGTTTTTCAATGCTTCCATAATATTGGCGGGCGGACGTTGGTTCATCAGTTCGTTTTTCATGTAGTCCATGTAGGGAGCTACATGTTGGAAGAACTGATAGTATCCTTTACATAAGTAATTCAACCCGGGTTCGCCGTCGGCTGTCTGGCTGAAACGGTTCTTGGGACATTCTCCGTTGCAGGCAAAAAGGAAATCACATTCTTTACATTGGGTGGGTAGAGATTGATATTTCATGTTTCCGAACTTGTGTTGACGTTCGCTATGCATCATTTCTACAAGTGTCTGGCTGTATATGTTTCCCAGTTTATATTCAGGGAATACAAAGTGGTCGCAAGAATAAACATCCCCGTTGAATTCCATAACACCAGCGTGTCCGCAGGTCTTCGCCATTGTACAAATGCCAGGTTGTTCACCTACCCAGTTTGCTAAGGTGGAGTCGAATATCTGTATGTAGTATTTGCCTACATCTTCTTTCACCCATTCGTCGAAAAGGGTACAGAGAAATTTACCCCATTGTTCGGGGGTGATAGAGAAATCTGCCAGTTCACCTTTTTGGTTTTCTGCAAGAGAAGCGAGGTGGCGGCCGTCCTGATGTTCAAGGATACGTTCAACGATAGGTGCAAATTGGATATATTTGCAGTCTATCTCCTTGAAGAAATGATAAAAATCCAGTGGATAGTCAGCATTGAAGTCATTAATAACCGCCATTGCATTCCATTCTACACCATGTTTTTTCAGAAGATTAATCCCTTGCATCACTTTGACGAAGGAGGGCTTCCCCATTTTATTTTTACGATATTCATCGTGAAATTCTTGAGGTCCATCAATCGAAACGCCTACCAGCCAGTTATTTTCTCGGAAGAACTCGCACCATTCATCGGTCAGCATGGTTCCGTTGGTTTGGATGCAGTTATCGATCGTTCGTCCGCGGGCGTATTTCTTTTGCAGTTCCATAGCCTTTTTGTAGAAGGAGAGCGGGCGCATAAGTGTTTCTCCTCCGTGCCAGGTGAAAAGTACCTGTGGCATGGTCTGAGAGTTGATGTACTCGTCGATGAATTTTTCCAAAAGTTCATCGCTCATTACGTGTTTCGGGTTGTCTTTGTATAGATTCGCTTTTTCCAGATAGTAGCAATAATCGCATGCAAGGTTACATACGGCACCTACTGGCTTTACCATAACGTAAAGCGGTTTGGCAAAAGGAGCATAAGTTGATGTTTTCATAGCTGCAAAATTAGATAAACTAAATGAAAAAAAGCGCCTTATACCTATGTTTATAAGGATTATTAAAGAAAAGACTCTTACAAGTTTTAAATATTGATAAAATGTTTCTTTGAAGTCCGAATCAGTTGTACCTTTGTACCCGGAATTTAATGAATGGACGAACGTGAATAAAATTTTGCCTTTTTTACTTCTGCTTCCGTTTCTGGCTTCGTGTACTAGTAAGTATAGGATAGAAGGAACATCTTCAGTAAACAGTCTGGATGGAAAAATGCTGTATCTAAAGACCATGCGTGACGGGGAATGGGTGAAGCTGGACTCTGCTGAGGTAGTGCATGGACTGTTCTCTATGAAAGGAAAAGTAGACTCCGTACAAATGGTGACGCTTTATATGGATGATGAGAGTATCATGCCGATTGTATTGGAAAGCGGTAAGATTAAAGTTACCATTAGCAATACGGATTTAAAAGCAGCAGGAACTTCCTTGAATGCAGCACTGTATGACTTCATTGACAAAAGAAATGCATTGGAAGAAAGTATTGGGGAGCTGGAACAAAAGGAAACTCGTATGGTAATGGAAGGGAATGATTTGGAAGAAATTCATGCACAGCTGATGGTGGAAGGTGATTCGCTGATGACGGCAATGAACCAGTATGTGAAGACGTTCATTTCAGATAATTATGAGAATGTGTTGGGACCTAGCGTATTTATGATGCTTTGTAGTTCTTTGCCATATCCTATTATGACACCTCAGATTGATGATATCATCAAAGATGCTCCTTATTCTTTTAAGAGTAATAAACTTGTGAGAGAGTTTTTGTCTAAAGCAAAAGAAAATATGAAGTTGATAGAAGAACATCAACGGTTGGAGCAAAATACATCAACGAATAAATAAGTCAGGAGATTTTTTTGTATATTTGTGCAAAAGCTCCAGATAAAATGAAAACGACTGTTAGTGTATTCGCCGCTTTCTTTTTTATTTCTGTGTTATCGGTTTCTTGTCAGGGAGATCCGGGTGATTTTAATACGACTTTTTCTGAAATAGAAAAGTGGATGAATACGTAGCCCGCGATACAGCCTTGTATCATGGTAGAGTAATGCTAGAGTCTGCCCACATATAATACATATATTATCGGTCTTGGTCTTCGTTTTTCACCATTCCTTTATATTTCTCCGGAAGTGCACTCTCTACGGCAGTATAGGCTTCGGCCATAGTAGCTTTGATATTCTCCATTCCTTTTCCTTTGGGAGGAATAGGATCGTGAATTGTCAGGATCATGCGATGGCGGTGTATCCATTTTCCGGTACGTGGCAGGATTTCAAACGAACCGTCGATGGTGACAGGTACAACAGCTAGTTGTAAGTCATCCGCTAACTGAAAAGCTCCCTTCTTGAAATATCCCATGTGTCCTGTGAAAGTACGTGCTCCTTCGGGGAAAACAACCAGAGAAACACCGTCTTTCAACGAGGCTTTAGCCTGTTGAATGGTCTCCAACACTTTTTTCGGTCCCGAATGGTCTACGAAGATATGTCCCGCGCTTTCACAGGCTTTTCCTACAAACGGTAGTTTACGCAGACTTTTTTTCATCATCCACTTGAAGTTTCTTCCGATGAAACCGTAAATAAGGAATATATCGAATGAACCCTGATGATTAGGTACGAAAATATAGGATGTCTTGCCGTGTAACTTTTCACGTCCACGAATCTTTACAGGAATTAATAGAAAAAGACAAATTAATTGTGACCATATTTTTCCTGGATAATATCCCCAAAAGTGAGCTCCTCCCACGAGAGAACCTACGATAGTGACGATTGCCGTGAGGATAGTCAATACCAATAAAATAGGCAAAGCAATACAAATTTGATAAATATAATACAGTATCTTCATAGGGTTGGATTTTTATCCTGCAAATATACATGATTATTTGGTAAAAAAGAGAGGTGGATACGATATAATCTTTTTGATTGTACTATTTTTGTATCTTATTATATGAGATAGTTACAAAAATATGATACGTATATTACATACTGCCGACTGGCATTTGGGGCAAACTTTCTTCGGGTATGACCGTGCCGGTGAACATGAAGTCTTTTTGAACTGGCTGGCCGGAGAAATTCGTGAAAGGGAGATTGATGCACTGATTATAGCCGGAGACGTTTTTGATGTTTCCAATCCTTCTGCTGCGTCTCAAAGCCTGTATTATCATTTTATTTATCGAGTGACGGCGGAGAATCCCACTCTTCAGATTGTGATTGTTGCCGGCAATCATGACTCTGCGGCGCGGTTGGAAGCTCCTTTACCCTTGCTGCAAGCGATGCGGACGGAGGTTCGGGGGGTAGTACGCAAGTCGGACGATGGGGAAATTGATTACGATCATTTGACGGTTGAGTTAAAGAACCGTGACGGGGAGGTGGAATTGCTTTGTATGGCAGTTCCTTTTTTGCGGCAGGGAGATTATCCGACAGTCCCGACAGAAGGTAATCCGTATGCGGAGGGAGTCCGGGAGCTTTATACGCAGCTTTTGCAAAGGCTATGGAAGCGACGGAAAGAGAATCAATCTATACTTGCTATCGGCCATTTACAGGCTATCGGTTCGGAGATTGCGGAGAAAGATTATAGCGAACGTACAGTGATTGGTGGTTTGGAATGTGTGTCACCTGATGCATTTTCCGAACAAATTGCTTATACGGCTCTTGGTCATATTCATAAGGCGCAACGCATATCCGGCAGGGAGAATGTGAGATATGCCGGAAGTCCCATTCCGATGTCTTTTGCAGAGAAGCATTATCATCACGGGGTCGTGGAAGTGACTTTCGATGGAGGGTGTGCGGTAGATATAATGCGGGTGGAATGCCCGAGGTTAATACCTTTGATGAGCGTGCCGAATGGAGAACCTGCGTCTCCGGAAATTGTGTTGGAAATCTTGAAAGAGTTGCCGGTAACGGAAGGAGCAGCACCTTATCTGGAGGTAAAAGTGTTGTTGGACGAACCGGAGCCAATGCTCCGGCAGGAAGTTGAGGAAGCATTGGCTGATAAAAATTATCGGTTGGCGCGTATTGTCTCTACTTATCGTAATGAAACGGGAAATGCAGAGAAGGAAAATGAGAATTGGAAAAGAGGATTACAGGAAATGTCTCCGTTGCAGATCGCTCAATCTGCATTTGAAAAGATTTATCAGGTGGAAATGCCTGAGGAGTTGACGGACTTGTTTCAGGAAGCCTACCTGGCTGCTACACGTAAAGAGGAGGAAGAAGAATGAAGATATTAGCGATACGATTGAAAAATCTTACTTCGATAGAAGGAGCGGTAGAAGTTGATTTTGCAATGGAGCCGTTGAACTCGGCAGGAATATTTGCGATTTCAGGTGCTACGGGAGCTGGCAAATCTACTTTATTAGATGCATTGTGTCTGGCATTGTATGATAAAGCACCTCGTTTTGCAAATTCGGTAGAAAGTATAAATTTGGCGGATGTAGGAGATAATCAGATTAATCAGTCGGATGTAAGGAATCTGCTTCGTCGTGGTACGACCGACGGATATGCAGAGGTTGATTTCTTAGGAGTCGATGGTCATAGATACCGTTCTCGCTGGTCGGTGAGACGGACAAGAAATAAGGTGAGCGGTTCCTTGCAACCACAAACGATGGAAGTGAAAGAGCTGGATACAGGGAAAGAGTTTCAAGGAACCAAAAAGGAACTGCTGGCTCAACTGACAGAATTGGTGGGTTTGACGTATGAGCAGTTTACCCGGACTGTCTTATTGGCTCAAAATGATTTTTCTACATTCTTGAAATCGAAGGGAGCCGCAAAAGCCGAACTGCTTGAAAAATTGACGGGAACCGGTGTTTATTCCCGTATTTCTCAGGAAGTTTTTTTACGAAACAAGTTGGTACAGGAAGAAGTGACTACGATTCGAAATAGAATGAGTGTAATCGACCTCTTGCCGGAGGAAGAACTTCTTGCTTTACAGAAAGAAAAAGAATTGCTGATTGCGAAACGTGCAGTGGGGATTCAATTACTGGCGGAACAGAATGCCCGGTTGAACATTGTCCGTTCGTTAAAGATGCAGGAGGAACTTTGGAAAAAGAAGCAACAGGAAGAACAAGGCGAAGAGGCAAAGTTGAGACTCCTGCAGGAAACACTGGCTTCACAGGAAGAAGGGTTGGTACGTTTCAAAGCACAATGGGAAGCTATACAACCGGATTTGAAGAAAGCCCGTCAGTTGGATGTGCAGATACAGTCTCAACAGGAAGGCTATAATCAGTTGCGGCAGATATTGGAAACAGCTTGCGGGCAGGTGGCGGAGCAGGAAAAGAAGATGCGGATGGCAACGAAACAGTTGCAGGGGGCTTATCGTTCATTAAACCGTTTGTTGACGGATACGGAAACGGAGTCGTTGCCGCTTGAACAAGTAGAGGATATTCTACAGCAGGAAGAAGATAAACTGAAAGCCGCCATAAAAGCCAATGAGGAACGACTGGTCCGGCTAAATGCTTTTGATTATGTATCATTAGACGAAGAACAGAAGAAACTACAAAAAGAACTGGTTCGTCAACAGAATGTCCGGCAGTTGACTGAGTCGCAGGAGAAAGTGAAAACAGAAATAGTAAGACTGGAGAAAGAAACGGTTGATTGTTCGATGCAGTTAACAGAACAGGAAGCGACACGAAAAACGATTCAGCGTCTTTATGAAAATGCCCGTATGGCAGTGGGAAAAGACGTGAAAGCATTGCGTCAACAGTTACAGGAAGGAGAAGCTTGTCCGGTTTGCGGCAGTACGTCACATCCTTATCACCAGGAACAGGAAGTAGTGGATATTCTTTTCCGAAATATAGAGCAGGAGTATAATGCGGTGGTGATTGCCTGTCAGCAAACAAATAATCAGCATATAGCCCTGCAACGTGATCTGGCGCATCAAAAAACTGTTGCCGGACAGATCAAAGAACAGTTATCCATATGGCAGAAAGAAGAAATTCATGCAGGAAACGAAGAACAGATACAGAACCGTTTGCAGGAATTGGCAAAACGTATTCAGGAGTATAGTAGTCTCTATACGGAGTGGCAACAAAATGATGAGACGATAAAGAAGATACGTGTCCATTGTGAGGCTTTGCGTGAAAATGTTTCCCAATGTCGTTTGACTATGCAGCAAGTTTCGTCCGCTAAAGAACAGTTGGCACTATTACAAAACGCTGCTTCTGCCGAACAGCAACGCTTTGAAGTAGTAGAGAAAGCATTGGATACACTTCGTCAGGAACGGTCGCAATTATTAAAAGGAAAGAGTGCGGATGAAGCGGAAGCCGCTGTAGCCAAAAGGGAAAAAGAGCTGACTCATGCTTTAGACGGGGCTCGGTTGGGAGTAGAAACTTTGCACAACCGTCTTTTAGGCTTACAAGGGGAAATGAAACAGATTGCCGCAACTGTCGGGGAATTGCAGGAGCAACAGAAAAAGATTGAATCTCCCGAACAACTTCCCGAAATAATAAAGCAACAGCAGGAAGACAATCTAAATACGGAACGTAGCCTTTCTGCTATCGAAGTCCGCCTGTTGCAACAGGCAAAAAATAAAGTAACAGCCGAACTGATAGCTAAAGAGCTGGCCGAAAAGCAATTGATTGCCGAACGTTGGGCTAAACTGAACAAGTTGATCGGTAGTGCCGACGGAGCAAAGTTCAAAGTTATAGCACAAAGCTATACATTGAATTTATTGTTACTTCATGCCAACAAGCATTTGTCTTATCTATCCAAACGCTATAAATTGCAGCAAGTACCCGGCACTTTGGCGCTTCAGGTGATTGATTGTGATATGTGTGATGAAATACGGACTGTATATTCTCTTTCCGGAGGAGAGTCGTTTCTGATATCTTTGGCATTGGCACTGGGACTGTCCTCGCTGTCGAGCAACAACCTGAAAGTAGAATCTCTTTTTATTGACGAGGGATTCGGCTCTTTGGATGCCGATAGCTTGCGGACAGCTATGGAAGCGTTGGAACAATTACAGATGCAAGGAAGGAAAATAGGAGTAATTTCTCATGTACAGGAAATGAGTGAACGGATCTCCGTCCAGGTGCAGGTGCATAAGAAAGTCAATGGAAAGAGCGTGCTTACCGTCGTAGGGTAAGCACAGTGATTTCCGGCCAGGCGCCGAAACGGAAAGGTAATCCCACGTAGCCGATTCCTACATTGACGTAAAGCCCGCGAGTACCTTCCAAATACATCCCTCCCCATTCCGGATAAATATAAACGGAAGGGGAATAATTGCCCAGTTGCAACTGCATGGCGTGGGTATGTCCTGCCAACATTAAATCTATATCCGATTCCGGAAGTACTTCCCGTCTCCAATGTGTCGGGTTATGGCTTAAAAGTAGCTTGAACATTCCTTCAATTCCTGCTTTCGCTTTTGGAAGGTCGCCATGTTGCGAAAAGGGAGGTTCTCCTTGGTTTTCTACTCCGATAAGGGCGATGCTGTCATTGCCTTGAATCAGAAATGTATGTTCGTTGTTTAATAACTTCCAGCCCATAGCTGCCTGCCTTTGTTTAAGTTCGATCAGATTATTGTCCTGATCTTGTTTGCTTTTCCAATGAAAATAAGGTCCGTAATCATGGTTTCCAAGTATGGAATAAACTCCGTCTCCGGCTTTCAGGCCGGCTAGTATTTCCTGGAAATCATTCAGCTCGACAGCCCGGTGATTTACCAGATCTCCGGTGAAAACAATCAGGTCGGGTTGCTGGGCATTCACTAAATCCACTAACTTCCGAATAGCAGGAGTGTTTCCTTGCCAACTGCCGATATGAAGGTCGGATAACTGTACAATACGATAACCGTCGAAAGCCTGCGGGAGTCGGGGAGAGGTGTAAGTGACTTCTTTTACTTCAAACCGGGTTCGTCCGACAAAAGAGCCGTAGAGAATCATAACAATACTAAGTACGGCCAGTGTCAGTCCGGTGCATATAAACGGTGTGCGCGGCCAGCGAAGCCATTTATGAAAAGGGATTCCGAGTACGGTAAATAAGACCAGCAATAGTTTGGGAGCTGTAAACAGGAAAAAGATGATAGAGAACCACCCGATGTCCTGTGTATGGCGTTCCGCAAAAGCATTGTTGGCAAAGTAAACCAAGTAAAGAAGCCCTGCGGTTAGCAAGAAACTGGGTACCCAGTAAAGAACGCGTAACCACCATTTTGCGGTGAGACGAACAATGAATCTCAAGTAAAGATAGAGGTCCGGAAGTACCAGAAAAAGTAGGAGGAATATAAATAAGCGTTGCAACATATGTGTCTTTAGTTATAATGGATATTTACATTAATTCGTTTAATTCACTTAAATTCTTTTTGATTTCGTGGATACGGTTCAGGAATTTCTTGCGATAAATCCATAGAATAAGTATAAGACCTCCTCCCCACAACAGGATGAAGAACAGAATCATACCTATTCCGTATTGCCATATCTGCCAGTAGACGAAAGAAAGAATGGCAAGTATCAGGAGGAAAGCGGTGGCAATCAGCCGTTCTCTGATTGTCCAGTGATGAATGCGGTTGACACGGGCAATCACTTCCACAAGAGGCATTTCGTCTATTTGAGTCCGTTGAAGAAATCGCGTGGTGGCGATATCCCAGCAAAGAGCGGGAATCCATGCCAGAAGGATAATGATGTAGATCGGGTTTAATCTGTTGTGCAGTATCACTTCCGTCAAAAATAAGATTAATATCGGCAGGGAAATCAGGATTAGCC
This sequence comes from Bacteroides sp. 43_46, assembly GCF_001915455.1. Taxonomy (NCBI): domain Bacteria; kingdom Pseudomonadati; phylum Bacteroidota; class Bacteroidia; order Bacteroidales; family Bacteroidaceae; genus Bacteroides; species Bacteroides sp. 43_46. The sequence goes on from NZ_MNQN01000143.1 coordinate 56,815, forward strand.
TGATGTTCAGGCGGGCAATGGCATGGATACCTTTGTCGGCGTGTCCTATCAGCCTTTCAAGTTCGTCTTCTTTGATGAGTTCTTTGTCCTTTAAGTGCTCATCGAGGGCGTTCCATGATTTTTTCAGTTCTTCCAGTTCCATATATCTTATTCCTCCTTTTTCATTCTTTTAAGTTTGTCTTTGATACGGCTTAGTTTGGTAGCTATGTTAGTCACCGTCAAGCCGGTAATTTCCGCTATTTCCTCGTAGCTTTTATCTTCGAGGTATAGCAGGATGATTGACTTGTCGAGTTGTCCCAGTTGGTTAATCATCTGGTATAGTTGCTTCAGCATTTCATTGATAGGGTCATGTGCTTCTATTGTCCGGTCAATGTCTTTGGTGAGGCTGATAATTTCCGGTACATTCTTCTCTTTACGATAAAAACTGATACAAGTGTTCAGGGCGATACGGTAAATCCATGTCGATATTTTACATTCTTTCCTGAATTTAGGATAAGCTTTCCAGAGGTTCAGTACTACATCCTGATAGAGGTCGTTGAGCGGAGCGTTGGGATGAGTATACAGATAGCATACTTTGTAGATTACCCGCTCATATTCGCGTATAACCGACAAGAACTCTTGCTCAATAGGGTTGTTTGCCTCTGTTGTTGGTTCTCTCATGGATTTTAGGATTGCTTTTCTGGTTAGTTAGTCGTGAGAAAAGGAGAAAAATCACACGAAGATGCAAGCTATTGCAGATTGGCTGCCAGGAATTTGCGCATTTCTTCAATACTTCTTCTCCGGCGGCGGGCATAGTCTTCGAGTTGGTCTTCTCCGATCTTTCCGACAGAAAAATATTCGGATACAGGATGTGCAAACATCAGGCCGCACACCGATGCATGAGGATACATTGCCCCGTTTTCAGTCAGTGAAATGCCGATCTGTTTCATGTCCAGCAGTTCGTCCAGCAGGAAGTTGACGGACTGATCCGGCAAAGAAGGATAACCGACGGCAGGACGGATGCCTTGATATTTCTCGACTAATAAGTCCGCCATGCCTAAATTTTCGTCTTTCGCGTATCCCCACGCTTCTTTTCTCACATACTCGTGCATTTTTTCTGTGGCTGCTTCCGCAAGTCGGTCAGAAAGGGTTTGTACGAGCAAATGTTTGTAAGGATCCTGTTCGTATAGTCCTTCCATGTCTGCGTCAATGGAAGAAGCGAAAGCTCCCAACGTATCCGGAATGCCGGAAGAAAGCGGACGGATGAAGTCACTCAGGCAAAGGAAAGGACTTCCGTCCTTCTTAGGTGTTTGCTGACGGAGTAAGGGAAAGACCATGAACTGATTCTCTGCTTTTTCAATTACCAGATTATCCCCGTCGGAGTTTGCCTTACACAACTTGAAGATTGTTCTGACCTCATAGTCCCGGTCGAGTACATCCAGCATACGGTTTGCCTCCTTGAACAGTTGCATGGCTTCCGAAGCCTTGTTACGTTCCTCTACCGGAAAGGAGGCCAGCCACATGGCACGGCAGGCATCGCAACCATGAATATTGGTGATAGCTGCATAGCGAGGTTGGAATCCCCAGGCATGGAAAAAGTAAATCCAATTGATGTAGGGGGTAACGGTATGTATTTTATAAGATAGAACAGTGCTCATAAGTTTGCCGATGACGAATTATATTTATCTGAATCTTAATTCTTGTCCACGATAAGTTTCGTCTATTTTTCCGTTATCGTATAACAGGTGACCGTTCACAAATGTTTTCTCCACTTTCCAGTTGAAGGTATGACCTTCCAGCGGACTCCATTGGCATTTGCTTACAATGCAATCCGTTGTTACTGTCCATTTGGAGTTGGGACGTACTAATACAAGGTCTGCCTGATAACCTTTATGGATAAATCCGCGATTATTTATTTCATACATTTGAGCAGGCGCATGAGACATCTTTTCTACTATTTTCTCGATAGAGAAGATACCTTTATCTACAAGTTCCAGCATACTGGCCAGAGAGAATTGGATCATTGGCATTCCGGACATCGCTTTCAAAGCGCCTCCCTCTTTTTCGCTTAGCAGATGCGGAGCATGATCGGTCGCAATGGCATCGATCAGACCGCTGTTGACAGCTTCCTGCAAAGCCTTCCGGTCTTCGGCTGTTTTAATGGCAGGGTTACATTTGATGCGTGCGCCTAAAGTCTGATAATCATCTTCCGTGAAAAGTAAGTGAGAAACACAAGCTTCCGCCGTAATTCGCTTCGTTATCAAAGGAGCGTCGGAAAATAAATCCAGTTCTCTGGCTGTGGAAATATGCATGATGTGCAAGCGGGCATTTGCCTCACGTGCCAGTTGTACTGCCAGTTCGGAGGAACGGTAACAAGCTTCTTCCGAACGGATAACCGGATGAAGGGTCAAAGGCACATCGTCCCCGTATGCTTTTTTATATTTGTCTGTATTTTCTTTGATAATTCCCTGGTCCTCACAATGGGCGGCGATAAGTAAATCGGTTCCGCCGAATATATTGCGCAGGCTCGCCATGCGGTCTACCAGCATATTGCCTGTGCTTGATCCCATAAATAGTTTTATGCCACAAACACGGTGTTTGTCCAGTTGGGCAAACTGCGGGTAGTTATTGTTGGTTGCCCCGAAGTAACAGGAATAGTTGACGGCCGACTTCCCGGCCAATAAAGTAAGTTTCTCATCCAGAGCCTCTAACGTTGTCGTCTGCGGATTCGTATTCGGCATATCCATGATAGAGGTAACGCCTCCGGCGGCCGCAGCACGGCTTTCGGTAGTTATATCCGCTTTATGAGTCAGTCCCGGGTCACGAAAATGCACGTGTTCGTCAATTGCGCCCGGCAAAAGATAACATCCGGTTGCGTCTATGATTTCATCACAAGGTGTAGTTGTTTTTTCTTCTCCGGTCAGTATTTCGGCAATCTTCTCGCCTTCGATAACAACCGAACCCAGAACTTTTCTTCCTTCGTTGACTATAACGGCATTTTGAATCAGTGTACGTTTCATTTCTTTTGGGGGAATTTGTGGAACCAACTATTTACTTTTAATTTAATCACTCCGAATACGGCCTCTCCGAAGATACTGCTGTTCATTTTCGAAGTACCCAACTCGCGATTGATGAAGATAACGGGAACTTCGATAATCTTGAAACCACATTTATAAGCGGTGAATTTCATTTCGATCTGGAAGGCATATCCCTTAAAACGAATGTGTTCTAGATCAATCGTTTCGAGTACCTGTCGGCGGTAACAAACAAATCCGGCAGTGGTATCGTGGATAGGAATACCTGTAATGAACTGCACGTATTTGGATGCGAAATAAGACATCAGTACTCTGCCCATAGGCCAATTGACTACATTCACTCCGCTGACGTAGCGGGAGCCGACAGCTACATCTCCTCCTGCTTCCGCACACGCCTGATACAGACGGGGCAAGTCATTCGGATTATGACTGAAATCAGCATCCATTTCAAAAATATATTCGTACGAATGTTCCAGTGCCCACTTGAATCCGGCGATATAGGCAGTGCCCAGCCCTAACTTTCCTTTGCGTTCAATCATAAAAAGACGTTCGGGAAATTCTTGTTGCAAAGTCTTGACGATGTTTGCCGTTCCGTCCGGCGAACCGTCCTCTATTACCAGAATATGGAATATCTTAGGAAGTCCGAAAACGGCACGGATGATATTTTCTATGTTCTCCCGTTCATTATAGGTAGGGATAATTACAATGCTATCCGATATTTGCATATAAATACTATAAATTTTAGAAACAAAAGTAGTTCTTTTCCTTTAGTTACGAACGGACTAAGGATAATTTAACGTGGAAGTATATGGTAAGTTTAGCTTTTTAGTACTAGTATTTAGATGTTTTTGCCCTTAAGGACTAAGTTCTTTTATGCAAGATTCTATTTGTCTGACAATAGTTGAGTTTGTGTTCAACAGCTGTCAAACGAATAAAGGATAGTATATTGAGAAGTAAACGAATGGGGAAATAGAATTAAATTCAAGCGGTACTGCCTTTAATTTCTAACGGTAATGTACAAGGTGCTCGCGTTATTTTTGTACTTTTGCGGGGAAATTTTTATAGGTATGACGATAACTGAGTTGCAACAACTATATGCTGCCCATCCTAACATGGCAGTGATGAAGCGTTTGTTGAAGGATACTTCTGTTCAAACTATTTTTTGTGGAGGATTATATGCGTCTGCTGCTTCGCTTTTTTCTTCTATATTGGTGCAGGAGGGAGGTTGTCCTTTTGTCTTTATTCTGGGCGATCTGGAGGAAGCGGGGTATTTTTATCACGACTTGACGCAAGTGTTGGGGACAGAAACTGTACTTTTCTTTCCTTCTTCGTTCCGCCGTTCCATTAAGTACGGGCAAAAAGATGCGGCAAATGAGATTCTCCGCACGGAAGTATTGAGCCGTTTGCAGAAAGGGGAGAAGGGCTTGTGCATCGTCACCTATCCGGATGCATTGGCGGAGAAAGTCGTATCCCGTAAAGAATTGAGCGATAAGACTCTGAAACTGAATGTCGGCGAGAAGGTAGACACGACCTTTATCACGGATGTGTTGCATAGTTATGGTTTCGAATATGTGGATTATGTATATGAGCCGGGGCAGTATGCCGTTCGTGGTAGCATCATCGACGTCTTTTCTTTTGCTTCGGAATATCCTTACCGCATTGACTTTTTTGGAGACGAAGTAGAGAGTATCCGTACCTTTGAGGTTGAATCCCAGCTATCTCGGGAGAAGAAAGAAGGAGTGTCTATCGTGCCCGATTTGGCTGTGACGGGAGATGTTACTACCTCGTTTTTGGATTTCATACCGAAAGAGACTACCTTGGCAATGCGTGACTTCCTTTGGTTGCGTGAACGGATTCAGGTCGTGCACGATGAGGCGTTGACGCCGCAGGCGATAGCCGTACAGGAAGTCGAAGAAAATGGCGGTATTACGTTGGAAGGCAAACTGATAGACGGCAGTGAATTTACCGTGCGTGCACTTGATTTCCGCCGGCTGGAGTTTGGTAACAAGCCGACCGGTACTCCGAATGCCAGCGTCACTTTTGATACTTCCGCACAGCCTATCTTTCATAAAAACTTCGACTTGGTAGCCGGCTCTTTCAAGGAGTATTTGGAAAAAGGATATACCCTTTATATTTGTAGTGACAGCATGAAGCAGACGGATCGTATCCGGGCAATCTTCGAAGACCGGGGGGATAAGATCAAATTTACTCCTGTAGAACGTACTGTGCATGAAGGTTTTGTTGATAACACATTGCGTCTCTGTATCTTTACAGATCACCAGTTGTTCGACCGTTTCCATAAATATAATCTGAAAAGCGATAAGGCTCGTTCAGGTAAAGTGGCCCTGTCCTTGAAAGAACTGAATCAGTTTACTCCGGGTGATTATGTGGTGCATACGGACCACGGTATCGGACGTTTTTCCGGATTGGTGCGTATTCCGAATGGAGATACTACGCAAGAAGTTCTGAAACTGGTTTTTCAGAATGAGGATGTGGTGTTTGTCTCGATTCATTCTTTGCATAAGGTCTCTAAATATAAGGGTAAGGATGGCGAAGCTCCCCGCCTTAATAAGTTGGGAACGGGGGCATGGGAGAAACTGAAAGAGCGTACAAAAACCAAAATCAAGGATATTGCCCGCGATTTGATTAAGTTGTATTCGCAACGTCGTCAGGAGAAAGGCTTTTCTTATAGTCCCGACAGTTTCTTGCAGCGTGAGTTGGAAGCGTCTTTTATTTATGAAGATACACCCGATCAGAGCAAAGCTACTGTCGATGTGAAGACCGATATGGAGAGTGACCGCCCAATGGACCGTCTCGTCTGTGGGGATGTAGGCTTTGGAAAAACGGAAGTGGCTATCCGGGCAGCTTTTAAGGCGGTGGCGGACAATAAGCAGGTTGCAGTTCTGGTGCCGACCACGGTGCTTGCTTATCAGCATTTCCAGACCTTCCGCGAACGTTTGAAGGGATTGCCTTGCCGGGTGGAATATCTGAGCCGTGCACGTACGGCCGCACAGGCAAAAGCGGTGCTGAAAGAATTGAAGGAAGGTGATGTCGGTATACTTATCGGTACTCATCGTATTTTGGGAAAAGATGTCCGGTTCAAGGATTTAGGATTACTGATTGTTGATGAGGAACAGAAATTCGGTGTTTCCGTCAAGGAGAAGTTACGTCAGTTGAAGGTGAATGTCGATACATTGACTATGACTGCCACGCCCATTCCCCGGACGCTGCAATTCTCATTAATGGGTGCGCGAGACCTGAGTGTGATCTCTACACCGCCGCCTAACCGTTATCCGATTCAGACCGAAGTGCATACCTTTAATGAAGAAGTGATAACGGACGCTATCAACTTTGAAATGAGTCGTAACGGACAGGTGTTTTTTGTCAACAACCGGATAGCAAACCTGCCCGAATTAAAAGCGATGATTGAACGTCATATCCCTGACTGTCGTGTGGCAATTGGACACGGGCAGATGGAACCTGCCGAACTGGAGAAAATCATTTTTGATTTTGTCAACTATGACTATGACGTACTCCTTGCAACTACTATTATTGAAAGTGGCATTGATATTCCGAATGCCAATACGATCATCATCAATCAGGCGCAGAATTTTGGTTTGAGTGACCTTCATCAGATGCGTGGCCGTGTAGGGCGCAGCAATAAGAAAGCGTTCTGTTATTTGTTGGCTCCTCCGTTGAGTAGCCTGACAGCAGAGGGACGCCGTCGGTTACAAGCAATTGAGAATTTTAGTGATTTGGGCAGTGGTATCCATATCGCCATGCAGGATTTGGATATTCGCGGTGCCGGTAACTTGCTTGGAGCCGAGCAAAGCGGATTTATCGCCGACCTGGGATATGAAACGTATCAAAAGATTCTTTCCGAAGCTGTTCACGAATTGAAGAATGATGAATTTGCAGATTTGTATGCGGATGAAATCAAAGGTGAAGGGCAGATTAGCGGTGAAGGTTTTGTGGATGAATGTCAGGTGGAAAGTGACCTTGAACTGTTATTGCCTGCTAATTACGTGACGGGCAGTAGCGAACGTATGTTGCTTTATCGTGAATTGGACGGTTTGATGCTGGATAAAGACGTAGAGGCATTCCGTTCCCGTCTGGAGGACCGTTTCGGACCTGTTCCGCCGGAAACGGAAGAATTGCTTCGTATTGTTCCTCTCCGTCGTCTGGCAGCACGCTTGGGAGCAGAGAAGATCTTCCTGAAAGGTGGTCGGATGACGTTGTTCTTTGTCTCCAACCCGGATAGTCCGTTCTATCAAAGTCAGGCTTTCGGTAAAGTGATAGATTATATGATGAAATATACCCGCCGTTGTGACCTGCGTGAACAGAACGGCAAGCGAAGTATGCTGATAAAAGATGTGACTAATGTGGAAACTGCGGTGAGTGTGTTGCAAGAAGTTGTGGCGTTGCCGGTGAAAGAATGATATATTGTTAATGAGGAACTCTTTTAATCGTTTTTGTTTATATGGAAAGAAGAATTATTTCTTCTTTCCATATAATTTATCTATCAGGTCCTGACGTCCGATACGTCTCAACTCATTGATAATGTTTTTCCGTTCTTCGGGCTTATACCAGAAGAAGAATTGTCGTTGGGCAAGTTTTTCCCGCTGTGTTTTAGCACTGAAGATAGGTTCCAGTGTGTACGGGTGAAATCCGGTATACCAAGCCTCAGTCGCTACTGTCATAGGAGTAGGGGTGAAGTCCTGTACCTGTTCCAAGTGGAAGTCCAAGCGTTTGGTGATAACGGCAAGCTCCGCCATATCTTCTTCTTTGCATCCGGGATGTGAAGATATAAAATAGGGAATGAGCTGCTGACGCAGGTTCTCTTCCCGGTTGATGCGGTCGAATATCTTCTTGAATGTTTCAAACTGTTCAAAAGAAGGCTTGCGCATGATGGACAATACACGGTCGCTTGTATGTTCCGGAGCTACCTTTAACCGCCCACTGACGTGACTGGCTATCAATTCACGGGTATATTCGGCCGTACTGCGATTGGTTGCCGTATCTTTGCTTTGATGTAGTAACAGGTCATAGCGTACTCCACTGCCGATAAAGGATTTCTTAATACCGGGCAGAGCGTCTACCGCATGATAAATATCCAATAGGGGACGGTGGTCTGAATTTAAGTTCGGACAAACTTTAGGATGTATGCATGAGGGGCGTTTGCACTTCTTGCAAATCGCCTCGTCTTTTCCTTTCATCTGATACATATTGGCAGAAGGACCGCCGAGATCGCTTAAATATCCTTTGAAATCAGGTAGTTGCATCACCTCTTTTACTTCTTTCAAGATAGATGCCTTACTACGGCTGACAATGAATTTCCCTTGGTGTGCCGAGATGGTGCAGAATGCGCAGCCACCGAAACAGCCCCGGTGAATATTGACGGAGAATTTAATCATATCATACGCAGGAATTCTCTTCCCTTTGTATTTGGGATGAGGCAGCCGGGTATAAGGCAAATCGAACGAATGGTCGAGTTCTTCCTGACTCATCGGAGGGTATGGAGGATTGACTACTACCACTTTGTTTCCTACCGCCTGTGTGATGCGTGAAGCTGCATATTTGTTGGATTCTTCTTCAATATGCCGGAAGTTGCTTGCCTGCTTCTTCTTGTCTGCCAGGCATTCTTCGTGAGAATAAAGTTGAATGTCTTCTTCGGCTGCCGTCCATTCTGCTGCACGGCAAAGATAGGCTGTTTGAGGAATTGTTCCGACGATCGTTTTAAATTCGTTGGTTGTCAACGTGGCTTGTTCTGTGGGGAGCAAGTTTTTCATTTTGCGGATTAATTCTACAATAGGTTTTTCGCCCATACCATAGATCAGCAAGTCTGCGCCACTGTCACATAAAATGCTTTTTTGTACTTTGTCCTGCCAATAATCGTAATGGCTCAAGCGTCTCATACTTGCTTCGATACCTCCTAATATTACGGGGGCATCGGGATATAGCTTTTTCAGAATTTGGCTATAAACGATAGAAGGATATTCCGGGCGCATATCCGGGCGTCCGTCCGGTGTATAAGCGTCTTCGCTGCGCAAGCGTTTGTTGGCAGTATATTTATTGACCATTGAATCCATGCTTCCGGCGGAAATGCCGAAAAATAAACGGGGGCGTCCCAATTTCTTGAAGTCACGCAGGTCATCGCGCCAGTTTGGTTGGGGAACGATAGCAATTTTTAATCCTTCTGCTTCGAGGATACGTCCGATAACAGCCGCTCCGAAGGAAGGGTGGTCTACGTATGCATCACCGCTGAAAAGAATGACGTCCAATTCATTCCAGCCGCGAAGTTCTACTTCTTTTTTTGTTGTAGGTAACCAGTCAGTCAGTCGAAAATCTTTCATGCCGCAAAGATACGGATAAACTTATAAAGTTATAAGATGATAGGGCTATAAAGTTCAGCCACGCCTCTTATCACCTTATAACTTTATGCTTTATCGCTTTGTAGTTATTTCTTTGCGATTGTAAATTGCACAGTCAACTGTTCGCCGTCATAGATCTCACGAAAGCCGATGCTTTGCTCTGACAGATATTCTTTTAAATCCTGAAATGCGTCGGCATGGTTCATGATGATTTCTAGCGTTTCGCCGGGAACAGCGTTACACATGGCTTTGATTGCGGGAATTAACGGACTGTATGCCGTTGTTCCCCGGGTATCCACCGTAATCATTCTTCCTCCTCTTCTTCTGCTTCCGGACTGGAGAGCCAGGTCAGATAGAGCTTGATAAGCTGTTGCAGGCCGAACGCTTTCATATTATTGTGATAAATCACATCAATACAAAGATCCAGCAAATCTTTACTGTCTTCTTCCTGACTGGCGATAAGAGAGCGGACATTCAATTTCAGTTTGTCCAGCACCGGTTCGTCTACAATACCTGTACTGTCAATCAGGTGACGGAACAGAGAATATTTTTCAATTGTTCTTAGATTTTCAGTAGATACCTCTATGCTGCGTGTACCGCTGGGATTTGCTTGTATAGTATACATTGTTCTTTAGTTTTAAGAGTTATTGTTTCTTGCAAAGATAGAATTTAAAATGAAAAACAGGCTATAAAAAGGGATATTTTTTGTTTCCCTGCAATGAACTCTTATTTTTGAGTAAAGAATCCCAATATGCCTGCCATAACGGTTGCACGGTCTGCTTCCGACAGGATACTTTCAAAAGGGAAACCCAGTACGAAGGTACGATAGTTTCCTTTATAGGCAATACCTGCACTTTGATTGCCAGGCGCATAAGTAAATACCGGAAATGCGGAATCTACCGGGACAATGCAATCCGGAGCGGGGATCGCATAGTTGTTCTCATTGGGCAATCGGGGAATACTGATTGTGCGTCCGAGTCCGTTGATCCGATTAGAATTTTTGTCCGTCAGACTACCTTGATACCCATATTTCAGAACTCTTTGTGTAAATTCCCTGTTTCCTTGCGTGCCATTCATGTCACTGCCTACGTATGCACCACTCACAAGTATATTTCCGCCGGATTGGCAATAACTGGAGATAATGCGTTGCATTGCTGAAGAAAATGTTTTGTAATAAGCCTTAGCTGACGCATCCTCTTTCTCAAGTCCTAAGATATAATCTACAATCGGATAATCTTCCAACGTGACGATTCCGTTTTCTACCGCTTCGTCACTGCATGATACAAAACTGTATTTTCCGGTTGCCTGAATCGCTTTCCCATGAATGAATGGATAATCAAATGTATTTCCTGCTATTTTCATTCCTTCCAATTCACTACTGCTGTGCCCCAAACTTCCTTTCCCTTCTTTCCCCGCTTGTGTGCGGTCGAATCCGCTTTGTACTCCGCAGAATGAGAAATTCGACAGATACGGAACTCCCGGATCCTGCTCTAAGTCGAATCCTGCTTTATCCGGAGTATTGATGACGGCCGGACCGCTGATCCTATCAAATCCATTGATGATTAAAACTTTTTCACGTTCACGTTTTGCTTTGTAGGCTGAGAGTATTTCAGAAGGGAAACTCTCTCCACCTCTGTTTGCGGCCGTTACTTTGAATGAATAAACCAGTCCCGGCTCTATCTTAACAGTGTATGAAGACTTGCTGACTAAAGTTCCGTTGTCAAAACCTCCGTAGCCAATGCGTGTATATACAATGTATTCCCGTGGACGTGCTGAAGGCTCCTGCGGGTCATCTTCTCCTTTCCACGAAAGTTCCAGCGTATTCTTTTTTTTGCCGAAACGAATAGCAAAGTTGCTAACAGGAAGCGGTTGTACCACATAATCTTTATCATGTTGGCTGGTAATAAACTGCAAAATTCCTTTGTAAATGGCGCGTCCTACCGTGAATTTGAAGTTGGGGTCATGGCCGAGCTGCATATCGGCAAAGTTCTGATGTGAAAGCAGCTCGATAATGGTGGAAGGCGTAGCCGGAAGCCGTGTCTCGCTATAATTACGGTTCCACATACTGCGCCGTGTCCAAGGGAGATTATAGCTTGAACGAATATCTTTTTGAATTTGTGTGAGCAGAATATCCGCCAAATCACGTGAAGCATACCGGTCCGTTCCCATATTCAGTTTGCCGTTATTGAAATCAGTAGTGTAAATGCCGAGCGAACCGATGATTTCGTCCGTTTTGCTGCATCCGGCATCACTGTGAAGTGCCATTGTCATTTCCAATGGTACTCCTAGCCCTGGTTGCGTAGGATTATAAACAGAACCTCCCGATAGATAATTGATTGTATTGGAGCGTGTGTTGATATCGTCCGCATAATCATTCTCGCCTTTACGCCCGGCATATACATCGTAAGGCATTCCCGCCCACTGGGCAGAGTAGCGTGCCCCTTCCAGATAGCGCGGCAATCCGCTTATCTTTCCTCCGCGGGAAATATTGCCCATTCCTCCACCGAAACGCACCGCATCGGCACATACTACACCATGTTCGCTGCTTTCATTACTCAATACCACCATGCCATAATCGTTGTTGCCTTTGTCAAATTCAAAGGTGCCGAGGTATACCCAAGTTCCTCCGCCTATCTTTTGGTTTACTTTAAATTCCGTAACCCCTCCATTATGAAAGACAAGATATTTGGCGTCACTTACGCTGTTGGGTAATGTCTGATAAGAAACATAAACAGCGTATGTTCCGGTTGCCGGCAGGGTAGGTACCCATTCGGCAAAAGCTTGGTCCTTGTTCTTCTTTTTCTTTCTTTCTGTGGAGATCATTCGGCAAGTACCGTCTGCGAAAGGATTTTCCCCATCTTGGTAGATTGTTTTCTTTTGGGCGAATCCTCTTACCGAGGCTCTGTCCCATTTAGCTTTTTTACTGCCTACCTCCAGATAGAGAGAAGCGTTAGGCGTGTCATTATCCACAATGATTTCATTCTTTTGCGTATCCCGTTCGCGAGGCGTGTAGACAACGGCGCCTGCATTTTCCAACATCGGAATTACATAAGGAAGAACAAAAGATTGAGTGAACAGATCTTCTGTTGTGCAGAACAAGCGGGGGCGTTGCCAGCCCCATTCGTTTTTATCGTTTTTGAAATAATTACCGTGGCTTTGCCAGACAGCGATATGGCGGTCTTGTAACCCGCGTGATACTTCATTGGGGCGTGAGATGTTTTTCACCCAGGGAACTCCTTTATAATCAATGTCCAAAGACATCCGTTCCTTATCTTTTTTCTTGTTTCGATAAAGGTTGGGCACTAAATTTTCAATCGGCTTGCCGTTTGCATAAATAGTGAGCTGGTAGTAATGAACCGGACCGGGAAGTAAATCTTTTACTTGATTATAAATAGTCTCTACGGTTTCCGACCGAAAAGGTTGGTAGGCAAAGCTTTCAGAGGCATAAACAGCAATTGTTTTGCGGTCATAATCAATGTCGAAGCTATTCAGTTTTGGGGTGCTGATTTTGGCAGTTGCGGTATATTTATTGAAATAATCCGTTAGCCGCTCTTTTATATTATTTTCGATGTCTTGGGCAAAAAGAATATTAATCCCCATTGTCAGATATATGAAGAACACTATTATTTTTTTCATCATTCAATGCTTTTAGGTTTTCCCCGCAAAAATAAACAAAAAAGAGTGAGAAGTATCGAAACTTCCCACTCTTCTTTCATTGTTTTATATTCTCTTAATTAAGAGCTTTTCTATTTATAGCGGAATATATTCTACGAATGCTTCCATAGCTTCGTAAGAAGCCAGACCTAACTGGTCGTACAAAGTAGCTGTGCCACGATTACGGTCTTCACTGCGCTGCCAGAACAAACGTTCGTCATTACCCAGGAACGGAGCACTTTCCATTTGTGACTGATGTTTCAGGATAGAGTTACGTTTTGCACGAAGTTCTTCCGGACTGATAGGCACTGCCATTTCAATGTTTTCAATTTCCCATTCAGCCCATGCACCACGATACATCCAGATACGGCAGTCTTTCAACCATTTTGCACCTTCTTCTTTTTCGAGGTCGACGGCAGCAAATACGGCGTCCGTACATACACGGTGTGTTCCGTGAGGATCTGCGAGGTCACCGGCTACAAAAATCTGATGAGGTTTCACTTCACGAAGCAGGTTACGTACGATTTCCACATCCGCTTCACTAATTGGGTTCTTCTGAATCTTACCTGTTTCGTAGAATGGTAAGTCGAGGAAGTGACAACGTTCTAGTGGTATATTGTTATAAGTACAAGCGGTACGTGCTTCACCACGACGAATCAAGCCTTTGATAGTAAGTATATCACGGCTGTCCATATCACCGTCTTTCTTTTCTTTCAGGAAGTTACGTATTTCTGCATACTTCTCATTGATAACCTGGTCTTCGCTGTTGTTGAAGAGTTGGTTGAATCCGTTGATGAAATGCATGAAACGAACTACTTCCTCATCACCTACGGCAATATTGCCGGAAGTCTCGTAAGCTACGTGCACCTCATGTTTCTGTTCTACCAGACGACGGAGTGTTCCACCCATGGAGATTACATCATCATCTGGATGCGGAGAGAAGATAATCACACGTTTCGGATATGGTTTGGCACGTTCTGGACGGTAAGTATCGTCAGCATTCGGTTTGCCACCCGGCCAACCTGTGATAGTATGTTGCAAATCGTTGAATATCTTAATATTCACATTGTATGCCGAACCATACAATGCCAGAAGTTCGCTCAGACCGTTTTCATTGTAATCCTTATTTGTTAATTTCAAAATAGGCTTACCTGTCAACTGGCATAGCCAAACGATAGCGCTGCGGATTAATTTATCATTCCATTCGCAAGAAGTAACCAGCCAAGGGCGTTGGATACGGGTTAAGTTCATAGCAGCCGAGAGGTCAAGGGCTACATGGGCATTGTTGTGAGTTTGCAGGTAAGATGCAGGAATGGTATCGGAGATAGGTCCTTCTACACATTCTTTAATCATAGCTGCTTTATTTTCACCCCACGCAAGTAAATAGACTTTCTTTGCACCGAGAATAGTTGATACTCCCATTGTGATAGAACTGATCGGCGTATTATCCAACGTTCCGAAGATTTTAGATGCTTCATTGCGTGAAGCATTATCCAGCAAAATCAGGCGGGTGGTAGAATTCAGTCGGGAACCCGGTTCGTTGAATGCGATATTGCCTACGCGACCGATACCTAACAGAGCAATGTCAATTCCTCCGAAACTTTCAATGCGTTGTTCATACAACCGGCAATATTCGAAGATTGTATCTTTGGCGATTGTTCCGTCAGGAGTAAATATATTCTGTTTGTCAATATCAATATGATCCAACAACATCTCTTTCAATGCATTGAAGTTACTGTTGATTGCATCAGAAGATAACGGATAGTATTCGTACATATTAAATACAATCACGTTACGGAAGCTAAGGCCTTCTTCTTTATGCATACGGATCAGTTCCTGATATACATGGCTGGGTGAATTACCTCCGGGAAGTGCTAATACGCAGAAACGTCCTGCTTTTTGTTTTTCGCGGATGGTCTGTGCTATTTCTCGAGCAATATAGTTAGCCCCTTCTTCTACAGATTCATAGATGTCCGTAGGGATTTTTTCGAGTCTTGTCAAGACTGATTTTTCAAATGCATTCTCCGGTCTGTAGTATCTGGGGGAGACCCGGTGGAGGCTGATTTGAGAACTAAGATTTGTTTTCATAAAGTTGTTTATTAAGTTATGTAAGATTAGCGTCCTTACGACTGTATTTTCACGACAAAGATACAAAAGAAGTCTATATGTTTAACTACTAACATCTAGGTATTGTTGCTATATCAAGCCGTTTTTAACATTTGTTTTATAGCAAATACTAAAGATGAAATTCGTCTGCATCTTTCCAAACCGGAAACTTTTCCCTGAGCCGGTTGAGAGCACCCAGTTGGAGGCTTGTCGTAGCTATTCCTTCCTGTTCGTCCGGCAATGAGGCTATTTCTTCTCCGAAAGCGGAATAGATTTTGCTTCCTCCATTATATTTAAGATGATATCCGTCCATGCCTGTTCTGTTGACACCGCATACATAACATTGATTTTCCAAAGCACGTGCTCGGAGCAAAGCGTCCCAAGCCAGGCGACGGGGGATAGGCCAGTTTGCTACATATATTAATAAGTCATATTCATTCTTGACGTTCCGGCTCCACACAGGAAAACGGAGATCGTAACATACAAGCAGGCAGATATTCCACCCATGATAGGGAATGATGATCCGTTTGTTACCTGCGGAAAAGTGTTCGGCTTCACGTCCCATGCGGAACAAATGGCGTTTATCGTAAAAATAGTATTCTCCTTCGGGAGTGAGGAAGAAAGCACGGTTATAAAACTGTCCGTTATCAGTGGCTATATAGCTTCCACAGATAGCCAGTTGAAATAAGGATGCCCATTGTTTCAAAGTAGAGATTGTTTTGCCGGAATTGGGCTCTGCTAATGTCTGGCTTTGCATACTGAACCCTGTCGAGAACATTTCCGGTAAAACAACAATCTCCGTTGTTCCACGGAGGCTTTGTAGCTTTTCGTGGAGCAAACGGAGATTTTCTTGTTTATTTTCCCAAACGATATCGGTTTGTATGATAGAAACTCGAATGGAATCCATTATGGTTAATACTTATTGTCTAATACTTAAATCATATTTCTCCAAGAGCAAAGTTCTCAGGATGTTTTCCTTTGAAATCTTTGTAATAGAGCTTGATTTCCCTCATGTCTTTATTAATATCTCCCGAAGGCATAATGGCTTTGGTTGCCGAAATCGTCTTCTTTTCATAGTCGATGCCAATCAATACGATAGGCACCTGCGCTTTGAGGGAGATATAATAAAATCCTTTTTTCCAGTTTGGATTGGCTTTCCGGGTTCCTTCGGGGGTAATGGCCAGATGAAACTTTTTGCATTCGTTAAAGTGGTGAACCATTTGGTCTACCAATGAAGTCTTCCGTCCACGATCTACGGGAATCCCGCCTACAGCTTTGAAAATTAATCCTAATGGAAAAAAGAACCATTCTTTTTTCATCATGAAACTTGTCTTGCGGCCTAAAGCACCGTAAAATAGTTTTCCAATAAATAAATCAAAGTTCGTTGTGTGTGGTGCGGCACATATCACGCATTTATCATAATTAGGTACCGTAACGTTTGTTTTCCACCCTAACAGGCGGTAATAGATAAAGCTATAAATTGCTTTCTTCATTTTGTTTTTAGTTCAATTTTCCGATAGCTTCAATAATCTCGTTTACCTTTGCATTAAAATCAGCACGGAATTTTTTATAAAAAACTTTCACATTGCCCGGTTCTGTGTGGCTGATACGGGTCACAAATTCATCCTGCATCTTCAATACTTCAGACATCAGCTCATCTGCTTTATCCTTATCTGTTCCAGGGATAAACATGCTGTTGATTAAACACTCGGTGAACAACTCTCCTGCGATATAGTTTACGTTTTTCTTTAGTTCTCTTCTACTTGCCATAATCTTTACATTTAATGGTGAATAATAAAAAATACTTGTGGTAAAGATAGGCACTTTCTTTGATTTGTGCGAATAAATAATCGAAAAAACATTATTCGAGCCTTTATCTTTTTATTTTTATAGTGGTCGAAATCATAAAGTAGCTTATTTTTGTTCTTTCTCATACATTATATTATTTATAAAATTATTTATGATGCAAAAAATGAATAAAAATGGATTTAGCCGATGTGCAGAGATGTATATCGAGCGTTTACGGAAAGAAGGACGGTATTCTACGGCGCATGTCTATAAGAATGCCCTTTTATCTTTCACTACGTTTTGCGGTACGTTCAATGTATCGTTCAGGCAAGTGACCCGGGGACGTTTGCGTTGTTATGGGCAGTACCTATATGAATGTGGCTTGAAACCTAATACGGTTTCTACATATATGCGTATGCTTCGCAGCATTTATAATAGAGGAGTAGAATCGGGGAGTGCCCCTTATGTGCACCGATTATTTCACGATGTCTATACAGGGGTGGATATCCGGCAAAAGAAAGCCTTGCCGGTTGCCGAGCTTCACAGGCTTTTGTATGATGATCCCAAATCGGAGCGCTTGCGTCATACACAAACTATTGCTGCTTTGATGTTTCAGTTTTGTGGAATGTCATTTGCCGATTTGGCTCATTTGGAAAAGTCGTCCTTAGACAGTAATGTGCTACGATATAATCGTATCAAGACTAAGACTCCTATGAGTGTGGAAGTACTTGATACTGCGAAGGAAATGATTAATCAGCTTCGAAGTAACCAAGTGACTCCTTCTGACTGTCCCGATTATCTGTTTGATATCCTGTCTGGCGACAAAAAACGGAAAGATGAAGGAGCTTATCGGGAATATCAGTCTGCACTTCGAAAGTTTAATAATCGTTTGAAGGATTTGGCAAGAGTGCTTCATCTAAATTCGCCTGTATCTTCATACACTCTTCGTCACTCTTGGGCAACAACAGCTAAATATCGCGGAGTTCCTATTGAAATGATAAGTGAATCATTAGGCCACAAATCTATAAAAACAACACAAATCTATCTGAAAGGCTTCAATCTGCAAGAACGTACAGAAGTAAATAGAATGAATTTATTTTACGTTAGAAATTGCTATGTAACTAGGGGTAAATAGGTAAAATACTGATAATAAGCAGTGAAGTATGTGTGTTACTTCTTAGGTAACAGAATTAAATTTGACGCAAAGATAGACAAAAAAAGAAATAGCAAACAAATAATCCTCCATTTTTTTTCGTTTTATCTGAAACATAGGGCAAAAAAATATCCGAACATGAAATAATATTGTCTTCATGCTCTGTTGCTAATTTGTTTATATTCAAAAGGATTTCCTCTTTCACTAAAGCCAGAAAGCCCTTTGGTACCACATTTGTCGATGTTTTTCTCTATTTTCATTCCGCTTAGTTTCGATTGTGTGTGTTCTGTTACCTAAGAAGTAACAGAAATATGAATAGTAAAAATAGCAGATTAATCAATTCTTTGAGAAAATTGCTATTGGGGAACAATATACAAATTGAGATGGAACAAACTAAAGCTGTTTTCAGGAATAAGCCATTTATTTTATTGAAAGGCATTATTCTACTTCTGATTTTCATATTGACGACCAGTTTGGTTCGTGCACAATACTCCTTGGGATCGACAGGACAATTAATGATACCTACTGCCGAGATGCAGGAAACCGGTACGTTTATAGGAGGAGCAAACTACCTACCCGAGCAAGTTACCCCTTCTGTTTTCAGTTTTCCTACAATGAATTATTTCGTGGATATGACACTGTTTTCTTTCATTGAATTTACTTATCGAATGACATTACTCAAAATGACAACGGCTACGGGAAGAACAGGTTATCACAATCAAGACCGTTCCAATACGATTCGTATTCGTCCGTTAAAAGAAAGCCGTTATTTTCCAGCTGTTGTGATTGGGGGGGATGATCTTCTGACTGAAGGAAAAACTCCATATTGGGGTGCCTACTATGGTGTGCTTACTAAAACAATCGGATTCCGTTCGGGACATCAACTGGCAATTACGGCGGGTTGGTATTTTCATCAGGGTGATAAGCCTGTATATAATAAAGGACCTTTCGGCGGAGTTCGTTATACTCCCTCTTTTTGTCGGGAATTGAAATTCATGGCGGAATATGATACGCATGGTTGGAACATTGGTGCTGCTATGCGCTTTTGGAAGCATCTATCCGTCAACGTGTTTACCCGCGAATTTACATGTGTGTCTGCCGGTTTACGGTATGAATGTACATTAATACATTAAATGAAGATGAAAAGAATAGTTGGTATAGTATATGTTTTTCTCTGTTGGGGAATTTCGTTACATGCACAGTCCGTTCGTGTGATCGAAACTTTGAAAAAACTGGAAATGGAGAATATCTCGGTTGTAGAGAAAAGTGACACGATAACAGCGGCTTTTGAGACTTCTGTGTATAGAGGAGCTTATAATGGGATCGGTATTGCCATACGTCATTTGGTTGCTATGCCAGAAATGCCGACTCTACAATTGGTTATATTAGATAATGCGTTACCCCAGCTGTGTATAACTCTCCCGGCAAAACTGGTTCAACAGTATCAGTCCGGTGAATACACGTTGGATGAGGTATATCGTAATATGGAGATGACGACTTCTACAGGAACCGCCATGCGTCGTTTGAAAGGAATAAAACGGGAAGACAGTACTTTCGGTAAGGTGGATTTGGTGTTATATCCTGGTGTGATGTTAGTCAATAATGTAACTTATAAACTATATAAGGCGGCTCTTGATCTGCAACCCGCTCTGGAAATGCAATTATGGAAGGGGGCTTCGCTACGGATGCAAGTCAGTCTGCCTATCGTAAATAATGAAGAAGGAAAGTGGGACTGTGTTCGCTTGGGATTCATGACTTTACGTCAGGATTTTCGTTTGGCTAATCATTGGAAAGGATACCTGACAGGCGGTAATTTCTCAGATGATCGTATGGGAGTTGCTGCGGGAGTCGGTTATTTTTCTGCAAATGGTCGGTGGACGGTAGAAGGTGAAGGAGGAATTACCGGTTCTTCTCATTTCTACGGTAGCAAGTGGGAGATGAGTAAGTGGAAAAGAATCAATGGACGGCTTAGTGTGGGATATTATGTGCCGGAAGTGAACACGCTGGTGAAGGTGGAAGGATCCCGTTTTATTTATGGAGATTATGGAATACGCGGAACGCTTTCACGTTATTTCGGCGAATATATTGTGGGTATATATGGTATGTATACGGACGGGGCAAAGAATGCAGGGTTTAACTTCTCTATTCCGTTGCCGGGGAAGAAACGCAAACGGCATGCATTGCGGATTATGCTTCCCGAATATTTTGCTTTTCAGTATGATATGCGTAGTGGGAATGAATACGCCCACCGTTCTTTGGGGGAAAGTTATAATACCGAGCCTAGGTCTGTCGAGAATTCACGTTTCTGGCAACCGGATCATATTCGCTATTATTTAATTAGGACGAGTGAGAATTGAACATGATTGATATGAATAAGTATTTTAACAAATTTGAAACATTATGAAAAGTGTAAAATGGATGTATGTGAGTGCCATGGCGATAGCCTTTGGTATGTTGTCTTTTGCTACAGTTGCATGTCATGACGATGATGACGATCCTAAACCGGCAGAAGGAGAAGTAATTGAAACTCCGAAACCGGTGGTAGAGTATTACATTAAAGGTGCTGTAACTGTAAAAGGTGAAGGAAAAAGTGGGGTAAAAGTGAAAGTTGGCGATAAAGATTGTATAACGGATTCGAAAGGTGAGTTTTCTGTAACGGAAAGTAATACGGGAACTTATGAGGTTTCTGTTGCTCCTAATGGTTATCTTTCTCAGAAAACTTCTGTGAAAATTGCTGATAATGCTGAGAATCGTAGTGTAGTAAAAGTTGCTTTTGCCTTGACGGAAGTAAGTCCGGTAAAAGAAGTGGTATTGGATGAAATGACAGATCCAATTACTGTAGAGGATGAAAGTACATCAAATGAGGCGATTCCTACAACCACAGAAGACTTTGGACAGGTTGAGCCGGACAAAGTTGTTGAAGATATGCCTCTTGCGAAAGTGGAAATTGTGATCCCGGCAGGTGTAATTAAAGAAGATGCGCAGGAGGATCCGACCCTTGTGAAAAACGGTAAAGTTGATATCAGTGTAACTACATTTGTTCCTGCTCCTAAAGAGGTTGTTACTGAAGTTAAGCCTACTGAGGTCGTAGAAGCTGTAAAAAGTATACCTTTGGCTGCTGCTCAATTTCAGCCGACAGGTTTGCAGTTTAGCGAACCTGTAAATATTTCTATTCCTAATCCTATTCCGGGGGTAACTTTCCCTAAAGCAACTATGCAACTTTCCTATCTGAATCCGGATAACGGGGAATGGGAAGTACAGGCTGCTGAAGTTACAGTGGGTGAGGCTAATTATAAAGCTCCTGTTACACACTTCTCTGCTTATGCTATAGAGAATCAAGTAAATAGTAAAGTAGAAAAAGAAGTAATTCAGAAAGACGAAATCCTTGGACAGGAAAGTCGTGACAATAGCGAGAATGCAAAGGCCTTGACAGGTATCGTGTTGAAGTATAAAGAAAAAACAGGTTGGGATTACGAGAAAGGTAGAGGTGTAGTTGAGGCTATAAAAGAAGCATTAGGAAGTAGCGTTCCCGAAAATACACTAAACGCAATGGCTGCTTATCTTAAAACTCGTATGTACTCATTAATGGGAACAACATCTGGAGTAACCGAAACTGAACGTACATACAATACAGTGAATGTAAATGGTTATACTGAGATGAACTATACTTGTTATGCCAAGACTCGTAAAACTACATTATCTACAACAGTAGTGTATGGCGGAAGCGAAAAAACAATATCTGTCTCTGCGATACGTTATACAGGTGCTGATCAGCAATATAAGACGGTAACTTATAATCCTACTCACAGCGGTGGTAAGGGAGGTAGTATCTAAGATATTTATTTGAGATATATAGTAGGGGCTTAGATTTATTCGTAGCGTGTGAATCCCTACTTTACTATGCTGGTTAGGAAAAGTACAGAGGTACATCTTATCTAATCTAGCTTACGCATCAGATTTTATTTTGATGCACATTTCCCCTAAATATCAACTGTCTGTGAAGATCGTTGATATGATTTTGATGTTATCTGTCTGATTGAAGTCAGTAGAATAAGTTTTTAATAATTAATTTTTTAAGATAAAACCCTTTTGTGTATGCTCCTTTTTTAATAAACCCTTTGGGGCATTCATATAGAGTATAGAGAGAGGAGGTCACTGTGAAGCGGCTTCCTCTTTTGCATTTGAATGAATCCAGTATCTTCTATTGACTGCTAATATAAGTTAATCTTTACAATTGTGCTTCTTGTAATATAAATAAACCCTATCTTTATCAGCCAATACAACATAGGCTTAACAAAATGTCATGAGCATAACTATTAAAAACCTCAATAAGATTTATCCAAATGGAAACCATGCATTGAAAGATGTCAATCTGGAGATTCCTACGGGGATGTTTGGCTTATTGGGTCCCAACGGTGCCGGCAAATCTACTTTAATGCGTATTCTGGTAGCTCTAATGGAGCCAACTTCCGGACAGGTTGAAATCTGTGGATACGATTTGATGAAACAACGGAAAGAAATTCGTGGTATTTTAGGATATCTCCCTCAGGACTTTCGTTTCTTTGCCAAATATAAAACGTATGAGTTTTTGGACTATGCAGCCCGTCTGTCGGGAATGACTCAAAACAGGCAAAGAAAGCAGGCTGTGGATGAAATGCTCGAAAATGTAGGATTGTTTGATGTACGTGAGCGGTATGCTAACAAATTATCAGGAGGCATGAAGCGTCGGTTGGGAATTGCGCAGGCATTGATACATCATCCTAAAGTAATTATTGTAGATGAACCTACTACCGGGCTTGACCCCGAAGAACGTATTCGTTTCCGTAACCTTCTTTCCGAAGTTAGTGAAAATGACGTCACTATTATTTTATCTACCCATATTGTAGGAGATATCTCCAGTACTTGTAACAATATGGCGTTGATGAACCGGGGGGAAGTTTCTTTCTATGGGTCTCCGCAAGATATGTTGAAGAAAGCCGAAGGCAAGGTGTGGAGGATCAGAGCCGGTGGCGATCAATTGCATGAGATTGATAAAAAATATCCGGTCATATCTACTATTCCCTCAGGGACAGCTTGGGAGGTACAGGTGGTTGCCGATAAAGTAGAAGGATACGAAGCGGAGCCATTTCCTCCTAATCTTGAACACGCCTATGTATATTATATGGAGAATCAATTAAACCTTTGGACAAACGACTAAACACGATATGCTGATATGACCTTTTTATCTAATATACAATCGGTAGCAAAGTATGAAAGCAAGTTATTAATAAGAAGTTGGTTCTTCCGGGTGTTTACAGTGCTCGCCATAGGTATCACTACTCTTTTTAATTTTCTCCTATTTGTATCGGAGGATACTTACGGATTTTGGATTGCTATGTCCATTCCGTCGAATATACCTTATCTAATTCTGCTATTGCTGAATACAGGACAGGCTGTCATTGCTATTTTTCTTGCCTCTGATTTTCTGAAAAGGGACAAGAAACTGGATACGTCGGAAGTCTTTTATGTCCGTCCGTTAAGTAATGCCGAGTACGTGATTGGTAAGATCTGGGGGAATCTGCGTGTTTTTCTGCTGCTAAATCTTATTATTATGGGCATTACAATGGCATTCAATCTGACAGTGGGAGAAGTGGACTGGATAGCTTATTTATTATATTTTCTGCTGATTAGTGTACCTACGCTCGTTTTTATTATTGGCCTGTCTATCTTTCTGATGTTGGTGCTGAAGAATCAGGCACTCACTTTTGTTATTCTGTTGGGGTATATCGGATTGACTGTTTTTTATATTGAGGATAAGTTTTATTACCTTTTCGATTATATGGCGTATAGTCTCCCATTAGTAAAATCTACTATTGTTGGATTTTCCAATTGGGAAGTAATTTTGAATCACCGGGCTATCTATTTTCTCGCCGGCCTGGCATTTGTCTTTTTCACTATCTCTCTATTCCGGCGTCTGCCTCACTCGTCGCGTAGCAATTATCCATGGGTCTTTCTTTCTGTGTGTACACTCTTGCTGAGTTTAGCTTGCGGATATTGGCATGTGCATTCCATTTTGTATCAGGGCGATATACGGGCTGCATATACACGTGTTAACAACCAATATGTCGCTACTCCGAAGCTGTTTATTCATCAATATGATTTTTCGGTAGAACAACGTCTTGATGACTTTCTATCCGAAGTAACCATGAGGGGGGTAGCTTTGGACTCGTCTGCCGTATTTACGTTTTGCCTGAATCCGGGGCTGACCGTACGTTCCGTTGATTCGGATGGACAACCACTTAAATTCAAGCGTGACAAGCAAATCGTATTAGTAGATTTCGGTACGAATCTGGCAAAGGGAGACACTGCCTTAGTGACATTTAAGTATGATGGACAAATAGATAATTCGTTTTGTTATCTGGATATTCCTCCGGAAGTGTTACAGGCTTCTAAAAAGAAATTTCTGTTCAATATTGATAAACAATACTGTTTCCAGACAAAGGATTATTTATTGCTTACTCCCGAAACATATTGGTATCCTCGTGCCGGAACTGGTTATAGTGATGAAAATCCGGACTGGCAACAAACTTATTTCAGCAATTACCATTTGAAAGTGAAGCCTCTAGCAGGGTTGGTTCCGCTTTCCCAAGGCGAAGGTAAGAGCGATGAACATGGGGTTTATACGTTTAAGGGAGATTTTCCGTCTCAAACAATATCACTGGCCATAGGAGATTATCAGCAGAAAAGTATATCTGCAGACAGCGTCCTATATAGTATCTGGCATCTGAAAGGACATGACTTTTTTTCGGCAGCTTTGGATTCTATCCACGATACGATCCCTTCATTAATACGTAATGTTAAAGACCAACTGGCTCGAAACTATAAATTGGATTATCCTTTCAAACGGTTTTCGTTGATAGAAGTACCAATACAATTTGTGGGTTATGAACGTGCTTGGTCGCAAGCACAGGAAACCGTGCAACCGGAAATGGTCTTATTTCCGGAAAAAGGGGCATTGTTTGATGATATGGATATGAAGAAACAGGTTCAAAACCATATACGTTGGTCGAGATATGGAGACAGGAATGAAATCAGTTTGCAGGAAGCACAGATGCGTACGTTCAATAATTTTATCTGGAGATTTGCGCAAACGGAAGGAAATTATAATTTTTCATCCGGTAGCAGGGGAAAAGGTAATCTTTCGTCAGAGGCAAATCCTTATTTTCTTTTTCCACAAATCTATAATTTCCGGTATAATATTTTTTCTTCGGAATGGCCTGTTGCCAACCGAGTGATTGAGTTGTATTTGCAAAAAAAATCAGAGAATGGAGGTTGGGAGCGCCAGATTAATGGTATTAGTAATAATGAAAAGGCTGTTCTGTTGCTGGAGAAGCGTACATTTAAAGAATTGCTGGTCGATATGGAACTGCGCAACTTGCAGAATAATATCGTCGGACAGGAAGCAAGCCGTCTTTTTGCCAGGGCAGAAATAAATATGGGCGTAGAAGCCTTTAGGGACTCATTATATTCATTGCTGAAACGTAATACTTTTTTGAATATAAAGTTTGAAAATATGCTCGACACATTGGGAGAGATAAGTCGGACAGATATTCGTTCATTGTTGGGAGAATGGGAAAAAACAACACCTCTTCCTTTTTACTCGTTAGGGGAACCAACATTGACTAAAATTACCAATAAGGGTGGAGAAGAATTTTTTGTATTGAAAATGCTGATAAGTAATAATTCGGATTATGATGGGATTATTCACATGGATATTCGTAAAGACGGTTGGTGGTATCAGCCTTTGGAAGACCCCAGAGCCAAAACAAAAATAGAGATGCCTGCTCATACCAGTAAGGAATTTGTTTCGGTTTGGGAAGATCAGATCCGTAATGTTGAGATTAATACTATGGTTTCGGGGAATCTTCCGAATATAATTAGTCAAGACATAAATAATGTCAAACAGGAACGAAACAAAATAGTCAAAGACAGTATTTATATATTGCCGGAATCTTCGTTCGATTTGCCGGGGGAAATTATTGTGGATAATGAAGATTCTACTCTTTTTATTCTTTCCGCTCCTCCCATTGTGGGGCTCTTGCCTAAGTGGTTGGACGAAGTGGAGGAAACACCTTTTAAATATTCGGGTATATCCTGGTGGCGTCCACCTTTACAATGGACGGCTACTACCAATGACAGATATTATGGAAAATATATTCGTTCGGCTTTTGTGATTAAAAGTGGGGACGGCAGCCAGACTGCTACATGGAAAGTACCTGTACCGGAAGTCGGTCAGTATGACTTGTATTATCATGTATTCAAGGATGATGAACTTCGTTGGAACAATAATCTTCAGGGGGAATATCATTTTAAAGTAAAGTATGGCAGTGAGGTAGAAGATGCCTATGTTAACCTGAGAAAAGCAAATGAGGGGTGGGAACAACTGGGTAGTTACTACTTTGACTCAGATACGATCCGGGTGGTACTGACAGATGAATGTAAACTGCGGTCTGTAACAGCCGACGCAGTGAAAATAGTGAAACGATATTAATTAAAACAGCAAACTATATGCAAATTGACTTACTACTATTAAAAAGAATGCTACTGGCAATTGTTGTTTTCATGGGAATTACATTACCCTCGCAAGGGCAAATTCCCTTAACGATTGACAAGGCTATGGAAATTGCGCAGGAAAACAGTCCTTCTCTCCGCCGTTCCTATATGAATTTGGAAAGGTATAAACAGAACCTGATTGCTCAGAAGGCTTCGTTGAAATCGCGGTTCTCGTTAAACCTGAATCCGTTAGATTATAACAAAAACAGGCGTTTCGATAACCGGCTGTCGCAATGGTATACTAATGAAACGCTCAACAGTAGTGGGACTTTTCAAATTGAGCAACCCATCTTATGGACGGACGGTACGATTTCGTTAATCAACAAGTTCGGTTGGCAAGACAATAATTCCATTTTGGAAGGGAATAAAACCAGCGACCGGGCATTCAGCAATGACCTCTATTTGCAATTGACTCAACCTATCTTCACTTACAACAAGCGGAAAATGGAATTGAAACAGATTGAATATGATTATGAAAATGCTGATATTAGTTATGCTCTGCAGCGGTTGAATACGGAAAAAAGTATAACAGACCAATTTTATGCTGTTTATATGGCGCAAAGTAATTTGGAAATCAGCCGTGAGGAACTAATCAATGCCCAGCAAAGCTATGATATTATAAAAAATAAGGTAGAAGCGGATTTAGCAGCCAAAGACGAACTTTTTCAGGCTGAGTTGAATCTAGCGACAGCTCGTTCGTCGGTAGACGAGAGTAAGGTGAGTTTGGAAAATGCGAAAGATAAGTTGAAACAAACACTTGGAATGAGATTGGATGAGGATATTTTAGTATTTGCCGAAGTTGATATTAAACCTATTCAAGTAGATTTGGAACAAGCTATCACACATGGATTAGGCTCACGGTTGGAACTTCGTCAGCGTGAAATAGAAAGTAAAGAACTTGAGTTTGAAATGATTAAGACAAAAGCATTGAATGAGTTCAAAGGGGATATCTCTTTGTCATTCGGATTAATGGGAGATAACCGTCATTTGAATAAAATGTTTAATAATCCGACACAAAATCCGCGTGTTTCTATCAGTTTTACTGTTCCTATATTCGATTGGGGGGAAAAGAGAGCACGAATCAAAGCACAAAAGGTTGCACAACAAATTAATGAACTTGAATTTCATGAAGAAAAGGTAGATATTGAACTGAATATCCGTCAGGTATGGCGTAGTCTTGAGAATCTCCGTACTCAGATCAAAATTGCCGAGCAGAATGTGCAAAATGCTCAATTAACTTATGATCTGAACCAGACACGTTATCGGGAAGGCGATATTACCGGTATGGAAATGAGTCAGTTCCAGACACAACTTTCAAATAAGAAAATCACTTATACGCAAGCATTAATCAACTACAGAATAGAATTACTTAATCTTAAAATTCTTTCATTGTATGACTTCGACAAGAATATTCCTATTGTTCCGATGAAAGATATAATCGATAAAAAATAAGCAGACCATGAAACAGTATCACATTTTAATAGCATTTTCTTTATTAGCAACTATAGGCTTGACAAGCTGTGGTGACAGACCACAAAACGCACCCAATAACATTGCTACTCCGGTATCTGTTGTCGAACTGAAAAAAGGTTCGATCAGTAAACTGATAAATACAACAGGAACAGTACAGCCTACTTATGGGGTGTCTCTGAACTCTGAAATGAGCGGCTTTTATAAACTTCAAATTAATCCGAAGACAGGAAAAACTTTCAAAATGGGAGATAGGGTGAGTAAAGGTACGATAATTGTCCGGTTGGAAGACAAAGAATATGAAAACGGCATTGCTATCGACGCTAAAAAGCTCAGTCTCGAAATAGCCGAACAGGAGCAATCGAAACAAAAAGCGCTTTATGAAAAGGGAGGGGTGACGATGAGTGAGATGCGGAATACGGAAGTTAAGGTGACGAATGCCCGTTATGATTATGAAAACGCACAACTCAATTTGGAGAAAATGAAGGTAAAAGCTCCGTTTGATGGTGTGATTGTTGACCTGCCCCATTATACAACTGATATCAGGGTAGAGCAGGGTAAGCCGGTAGTAAGTCTAATGGCTTATGATAAAATGTATATGGATATCAATCTGCCAGAGAGCAGCATCCGCTATGTCAAGGAAGCACAACCGGTATATATTACTCATTACACCATACCGGGTGATACTTTGAGAGGGAAAATCAGCGAATTATCTCCCGCAATCAGTTCGGAAACGCGTACCTATAAAGGAAAGGTTTTAGTTGATAACAATCAACTAAAATTGCGTCCGGGTATGTTTGCTAAAGCAGATATTGTGGTAGACAGAGCAGACAGCTCCATTATTATCCCCAAGGACGTGATTCTGTCGAACCGTCGTCGCAAATATGTATATGTCGTTGAGAAGAATACCGCAAAGATACGTAATTTAGAAACAGGCTTAGAGGATGAATATAACATTGAAATCATATCCGGACTCAAAGTAAATGACAATCTGGTAGTGAAGGGGTTTGAAACATTGAAGGAAGATGCTAAAGTAAAAATTCAAAAGTAAATTATTCGTATGACGAATAAACGTGCCTTTTGAAAATAGGAAATACTTATGAAGAATATAGTCAAATTTGCAGTAGGCAATCCGGTTACAATTTGTATGATTGTATTTGCCCTCTTATTGTTGGGAAAGGTGTCATACGATCAGTTGAGTGTCGACTTATTGCCTGATCTGAATAATCCCCGCTTGTTTATCGAACTAAAGGTAGGAGAACGTCCTCCTGAAGAGATCGAAAAACAATTTGTGAAAAACATGGAATCCATGGCCATTCGGCAGAGTGACGTTACACAGGTGTCTTCGGTGATTAAAGCGGGAACGGCACGGATTACCGTAGAATATACTTGGACAAAGGATATGGATGAAGCTTTTCTCGATTTGCAGAAAGCTATGAATCCGTTTGCCCAGAATAAGGAGATTACGGAACTAAAAATAACGCAACACGACGCGAATCTGTCGCCAGTTGTCCTGGTGGGGATGTCTCATCAGAATATTACGGATATGGCGGAATTGCGAAGGATTGCGGAAAGTTATATCCGTAACGAGCTGATTCGCCTGGAAGGTGTTGCCGAAGTGACTCTTTCGGGAGAGGAAGTGACTACCCTTACCGTTCAGACTGATCCTTATAAATTAAATGCTTTCCAATTAAAGATAGAGGATATCGCTTCGCGTATTGAGTCTAATAATCAGAGCATATCCGGAGGACGGGTAAGTGAATTGGGATTGCAGTATTTAGTGAAAAGTTCGAGTCTGTTTTCCACAGAAGCCGATTTTGAAAATTTGATCGTCGGATATAAACCGGTACAGCAGGAGACTTCAGGGAATAGTTCTTCTGAAACTGTGACAGATGTCAACAAGGCTCCCGTCTTTTTGAAAGAAGTAGCTACTGTGCAGTTTGTGAATGCACGTCCCGAAAACATTGTACGTATTAATGGAAAACGTAGTATCGGTTTGTCTATTTATAAGGAAATGCGTTTCAATACGGTGAAGGTGGTAGACGAAGTAACTAGTCGGTTGGCAGTGATAGAAGATGCTTTGCCCGGCTATCATTTTCAGGTAATCTCCAATCAGGGGACTTTTATAAAAAGTGCTATCGGTGAAGTGAAAAGCAGTGCTATATTGGGTATTGTCCTTGCTGTCATTGTATTGTTTGTATTCCTTCGTCGAATGGGAACAACGTTGATTGTCAGTCTTTCTATTCCAATCTCTATTGTAGCAACTTTCAATTTGATGTTTTTCAATGGGCTTACGCTGAATATTATGACTTTGGGAGGGTTGGCTCTCGGAGCGGGTATGCTGGTAGATAATGCCATTGTAGTTATAGAAAGTATTTTCCGGAATCAGGAAAAAGGAGTGAGTGTTAAGGAGGCAGTGGTCACCGGAACTGCGGAGGTGGCAAATGCGGTTATTGCTTCTACTTTGACGACTATTGTGGTATTTCTTCCGATTGTTTATCTTCATGGAGCTTCGGGTGAACTGTTTAAAGATCAGGCTTGGACAGTTACTTTCTCACTTGTATCTTCCTTGTTTGTTGCTATCCTAGTGATTCCGATGTTATATACTCAACTTTCCGGCAAGAAAGTAAAAATGGAAGAAGTGAAATCAATCCGTATTACTAGATATAGCAAGATACTTCGCAAGTTGGTTCGACATCGTTGGTGGGTAATTGGTATGGCAGTGTTATTACTTGTAGTTACAGGTTTGCTGACTCCGTTCATTGGTACGGAGTTTATGCCGAGGGCGGAAAGTAAGGCTTTTACTGCTGTTGTGAAAATGCCTGAAGGTACGCAAATGGAACGTACTGCTGCGGCTGTGGGTAATCTCGAAGATTTATTATATACTATTGTCGGAGGCGATTCTCTGTGTACGATATATAGTCATGTCGGAGAGGGAAGCGGTTCGGAAAATGCCATATTTGAAGGAGAAAATACGGCGATGATGAAAATTATTCTTTTTCCGGAGTGTATTCTTTCTCCAGAAAATGTAATTGCCCGGTTCCTTGAAGAAGCGAAGAATCCCGATGGTCTGGAATTATCTATCCGTCAGGATGAAAATTCTTTGAGTTCTCTGTTGGGTAGTGAAGGAGCTCCTATTGTAGTGGAAGTGAAAGGAGAGGAGTTGGACGAAATAGCGAAGATTACCGGAGAAGTAAAGGAAAGAATGCAGGAAGTGGATGGGGTGTATGACGTTGTAACTTCTATTGAAGACGGTGCTCCGGAAGTAGTGATTTCAATAGACCGTACCATAGCCGGGATCAATAATCTGAGTGTTGCTACAGTGATTGAACAGTTGAAACAACAGTTGAGTGGTAAGGAAGCCGGTAAAATGGAGTATCGCGGTGAGATGCGTGATATCGTGATTAAAGTACCGGATATATCTTTAGGAGCTCTCGGATCACTTGTTATCAGAAGTGGTACACAAGAGTTTTTGTTGGACGAGATCGCTAGTATTACTCATGGGCAGGCACCTAAAGAGATTCTACGTCGCAATCAGAGCCGTATAGGTAAAATAATGGCTAATATGGACACTGGCAAATCACTTGATAAAGTGGCGGCAGAAGTGCGTTTGGCTGTTAAAGATATTGATTTGCCTGCTAATTATAGTATCACAGTGACCGGAGAAGAAGAAAAACGGCAGGAGTCTATGCATAGCTTATTGTTTGCTTTATTGCTTTCTGTTGTACTTGTTTATATGGTCATGGCTTCACAGTTTGAATCGTTGTTACATCCTTTTACGATTCTGCTGACTATTCCGCTGGCTGTGGTGGGTGCTATCTTGCTTTTCTTCATTACCGGAACCACGATTAATATGATGGGAGTTATCGGTATCGTGATGTTGGGAGGTATTGCCGTTAATAACTCTATTATTCTGGTAGACCGTATCAACCAACTTAGCCAGGCAGGAATGGAGTTGACTGACGCCATTGTAGAAGCAGGACAGCAACGTATCCGTCCTATCATAATGACTACGTTGACTACGATTCTGGCTATGCTTCCAATGACATTCGGATTTGGTGAAGGTGCTTCCCTTCGTTCGCCAATGGCTATTGCTGTGATTGGAGGACTGATAACTTCTACTTTGATGAGTTTGATGGTTATCCCATGTGTATATTATGTCCTTGAAAAGATAAAAAGGCGTATAAATCACCGAACTAAAAAAAGCTGAAGATGAACTTTTTACTAAATAGGAGAATTACGATCTGTATGCTGTTTATTGCACTTAGTCTTTTGGGCTATGTGTCCTACAAACAGCTTCCGGTAGAGTTGCTGCCTAATGCAGAGCTTCCGGTATTGTTTATCCAAGTGTCGTCGCAGCAGGATATGGACCCTTCGTATGTGGAGTCGGAAGTGATAATTCCGCTTGAAGGAGCTGTCAGTACGATAGGAGGAGTAGACAAACTGCAATCTTATATAGACAGGAGGCAATCGAACATACAAATTGATTTTAAGAAGAATGTCAATTTCAAGATGACTGCTCTTAAGTTGCAGGAAAAGGTGAATGAAGTGGCAGCATCTTTTCCCAGTGGTTTTACTGTGCAGGTACAGAAAGTTGATATTGCACAGATGAACAATAACTTTATGGTACTTCAGGTACGGGGTTCGGGAGGGACAGACCGTGTCAGGAACTTAGTGGAGGATAATATTCTTTCCGATTTGGAGAACATAGATGGTGTGGCATCTGTCAATATATATGGCGGACGGCAAAAAGCGATTGAGATACGTCTCCATTCGGAGGTGTGCAAAGCGTTGAACCTTACGGCGTCAAAGATAAGTAATCTGCTTTCACAGAATACGCAGGAGAAAACGTTTGTCGGTTTTGCCAATGAGCCGGATAGTAAGATTTTTGTTCACGTAAATGCGATGTATACGAAAGTATCTGACCTGGAAAATATTGTGGTGGCTCCCGGACCTGTCTTGTTGAAAGATGTGGCAACCGTATTCTTTGATCTGAAAGATGAAACCACTTATAGTCGTGTAAATGGGAAAGAGGCTGTTTCTGTGGTATTGATAAATGATTCGCAGGCAAATCTTATAGAGCTTTCCCACCGTGTTTCTGATGCGATTGACAAACTGAATGAAAAAATAGTTCCGCTTGATCTGGAAATAGTCGTTCAGGAGAATAAGGCTGAAACGATGGAGAATAACATCAATCAAATCATTAACCTGGCATTGGTCGGTGGATTGTTGGCTGTTTTCATTCTCTGGCTTTTTTTGAAAAATATGCGGCTGGTGTTCTTTATCGCACTTTCAATTCCGATCTCAGTTTATACGGCCTTCAATTTCTTCTATGCTTCCGGCATTACTATCAATAGCCTTACATTAGTGGGAATGGCACTTGCCATTGGGATGCTACTGGATAATAGTGTTGTAGTGCTGGAGAATATTTATCGTTTATCCGGAAGCGGCTACACACCCGAGCGCTCAGTTACTCAGGGCACTAAAGAGGTGTGGCGCTCTATTGTAGCAGCTACGTTGACTACTGTCACTGTTTTCCTGCCGTTTGTCTTTTCAGATAATTTCCTGATTAAACTGATAGGGCATCATATCGGGGTGTCTATTATATCTACGCTGACTATTTCCTTGTTTGTGGCTTTGCTTTTCATTCCTATGGTCACTTATGTTATTCTGAAAAAGAAGAAAGGAAGAAGTGTCGTTTATGAGAAAGTGTCGATTATTCAACGTCCGATACAAGTGTATCTGGTTTTACTGAAGACGTGTATGCGTAATCCGGGAGTCACTATATTCGGAGCGGTGATTTTACTTTTTGCTACTCTGATATTATCACTGACCTTGAATGTGCAGCAGATGAAAGAAGTGGATTCGGATCGGTTTAATATAAGTGTTGTAATGCCTACCGGAAGTACCCTTGAGAATACGGACAAGATAGTCAAAGTGCTGGAAGAACGTCTGAAGGATTTCCCAGAAAAGAAAGATTTGATCTGCCGTGTCCGGGAGAAAGAAGCAACTATTACGCTCATTTTGCAAAAAGATTATCAAAAGATAGGTAAACGGAAAATTACGGACATCAAATCGGATGTGCAATCCAAAGTCTCGAACATTAATGGGGCGGAAGTCTATGTCTCTGATGCTATGGGAGGCGGACAGGAAAATTCGGTATTGAGTAGTCTTGGAGGCTTTATGCGTTTACTGGGTATTGGTGATAATAATGAACGAGTGGTTGTCAGAGGTTCTGATTTCGAAATGATGCAAATGGTAGCTGAGGAAATCCGCTACCTACTGGATGAACAGGAATTTG
This sequence comes from Bacteroides sp. 43_46, assembly GCF_001915455.1. NCBI lineage: Bacteria > Pseudomonadati > Bacteroidota > Bacteroidia > Bacteroidales > Bacteroidaceae > Bacteroides > Bacteroides sp. 43_46. The sequence goes on from NZ_MNQN01000143.1 coordinate 91,264, forward strand.
TGCAACATACTCATGTATCGTATACTCCTCGTCAGCCAGAGATAAATCTGAACTTTGACCCGATTCTGCTGACTACTTATGATATCAATCGTGCTAATATAACTTCGGGATTAACGGCACTCAATAACGAGTTTTCTTCTGAAGTGACTTTTAAAGTGGGAGAAGATAATTATGACATTATCATTCGCGATGAAATTTTGAAAAAAAGTACAGAGACGGAAGAAGAAGCGGAGGAGAAGGTTCAAAAAGAAAAGACAGTTGATGATTTGCGTGCTGTTCGGATAGAAAATGCAAAGGGTGGAATGCACAATCTGGAAGATATAGCCTCTATTAATTATGGTCGCGGACGTTCGCGGATCATACGTGTCAATCAGGATAAACAACTTGAAGTTTATTATAATTTCTCAAGAGATGTGCAGTCCTCAAAGGAATTATTGGGAAGTTATCGTTCTGATATAGACCAATTGATTGCCGGTTATAATCTACCTTCAGGCGTTGCCTTGCAAGTATTCCATGAGGAGGATCAGTTTGGAGATTTCAAATTTCTTATTCTGGCAGCCTTCATTTTGATTTTTATGATACTTGCTTCTGTTTTTGAGTCTGTAGTAACTCCTTTTGTATTACTTTTTACTATTCCGCTTGCTGCTATCGGCTCTTTGCTGGCGTTATTGCTTTCGAGCAATAGCCTGATGAATGCAAATACGCTGACGGGGTTCTTGATTCTGCTGGGAGTAGTTGTAAATAACGGAATTATCCTTATAGACTATGCTAATATTTTACGTAAAAGAGGATATCGCCGGAATCGGGCATTAATGACTGCCGGAATGTCACGTATCCGTCCGATTTTGATAACTTCTATCACAACGATCGCCGCTATGTTGCCGTTGGCCATGGGAGATACGGAATATGCCGGAGCCATTGGGGCGCCTTTTGCTATTACAGTGATTGGTGGACTTCTTTTCTCTGCCTTATTGACGTTGATTTTGATTCCTACTGTCTGCATGGGATTGGAAAATGTGCTTTGGTGGTATCGTTCTTTGTCTCGTAAAATGTGGATTTTCCATTTTGTTCTTTTTGTAGTTGGCGTTGTCAGTATCTGGCTATATGCTGAAGGAATACTTTGGCAGTCTATCTATTTAGTAGCACTGGTTGCGGGTATACCAGGACTGACTTATTTTGCACAGACTAGTCTTAGAAGAGCTAAATCGAAAGTCATAGATCCGAATGAAGAAATACACATATCTGTCCGGAATCTGGTTAAGATATATGATTGGCCGGGACGTATCAGTCGTCAATGGCATAGTGGTCTGCAAATACGGAAAAGGCTGGGAATGAGTCGTGAATATCATTCTCTAAAAGACTTTGTCAATGTGTTGTGGCAATTCGGTATGTTAGCGTTCGGTGTTTATTTTACTTATTTTTTTATTCAAAATAGACTTTGGATATTTCTGTTTTCGTTTGCTATTTATGCATCGGCTTTGTACTTGTGGAGAAAAATACGTTCTTATTTATATTATCGTTACGAAAATAGTAAGGGAGTAAAGGCAGTAAACCGTGTGATATTCTGGGGACTTCCTCCTGTTATCTTGTTCGAACTGTTCAAGCGACTGGATAATAACGGTTTGGTGGTAATGATTGGGCTGTTGTGGTTTGCGGGTATTGCTATCTACGTTACCTCACAGTATCTATATGAACATAATGTAAATATAGAACGTGTTACCGGACGATTTGCCGGACTTCGCCGCTTTTACTTCCGTATGGTAAAGAGTGTTCCTTTGATTGGAAAACAACGTAAACCTTTTAAAGCATTGCGTGGAGTTTCGTTTGAGATTCAGACAGGTATGTTCGGACTCCTGGGACCGAACGGAGCCGGAAAGTCAACTTTGATGCGCGTGATTTGTGGCATATTCGAGCAGAGTTATGGCAGTATCTGGATTAATGGTATGGATACCCGTATCTATAGGGAAGAATTGCAAAGCTTGATAGGATTCCTTCCGCAGGAATTTGGCACTTACGAAAATATGACATCTTGGGAGTTTCTTGATTATCAGGCTATACTGAAAGGAATAATAGATGAGGATTTGCGTAAGGAACGGTTAGAGTATGTTTTGAATGCGGTACATATGTATGAGCGGAAAGATGAAAATATCGGTTCTTTCTCGGGAGGTATGAAACAGCGGATCGGCATTGCATTGATTTTGCTCCATTTGCCACGTATTCTGGTAGTAGATGAGCCGACAGCAGGACTCGACCCTCGTGAGCGTATCCGTTTTCGTAATCTGTTGGTGGAATTGAGTAAAGATCGTGTGGTCATTTTTTCTACTCATATCATTGAAGATATATCCAGTTCCTGTAATCAGGTTGTGGTAATAAACAAGGGTGAACTGAAATATTTCGGTGATCCGGCGGACATGGTGGAAATGGCTAATGGAAAGGTATGGCAGTTTAATATAGATAAAACGGAGTTTGAAAAGGCATTGGATAAATCTTTGGTCATACATCATATCCAGCAAGGGGATACTATCCGTGTTCGTTATCTTTCTGTTGAGCAACCATACGAAGGAGCCGAAGAAGTTGAGGCCAATCTGGAAGATGCTTATCTCTGCCTATTGAAGAATATGAATTAAAAGAAAAGAATGATATGACATTTAATCAATTAATAAAGCTGCTGCCTAAGGTGGTAAAATATAATTTGAAGATTATTTTTGCCGGAAAGTTCTTTTGGTTTCTGTTAGCGGCATTTGGATTCTTTGCCTTTTTTATGTTTCAGAGTGCGTGGAACCGGGCAGAAATTAATGAAGGGCTTATCTATAATATACTCATGTTCCCATGTTTATTGCTGATATTCTACCCGGCTGTCTTCGGCATTCAAAATGACGAAGACAGCCGGATATTGGAAATACTTTTTGGTATTCCTGACTATCGGTATAAAGTATGGGGAGTACGGTTACTCATGATTTACGTGGTTATTTTTGCTATTCTAATCGTCTTTTCGTACATCGCTATCTTATTGCTGTATCCAATCAATCCTTTTGAGATGTCTTTGCAGTTGATGTTTCCGGTTCTTTTTTTTGGTAATTTGACTTTTATGTTTTCTACGATTACCCGGAGTGGAAACGGAACGGCTGTACTTATGATTATCATTGGCATTGTACTGATGTTTTTCAGTAATATGAATAGCATAGAACGTTCATTTTGGAATATTTTGCTGAATCCCTTCCGTGTGCCTGATAATTTTCATCCGATGATATGGGAAGGGATTCTTATCAAAAATCGTATATTTCTTTTCTCCTCCAGTCTGATCTGGATGATGATCGGTCTGCTGAATTTACAGAAGCGGGAAAAATTTGTATAGTATAAAGTTTAAATTATAAAAGATTGGAATCAGAAATAATATCCCAGATTCACAAAGCAGCTTCCTTTATCAGTCTGATTGGAATATCCCAATGATATTTCCAGAGGACCGAAAACGCTATCCATTCCATAACCTGCGCTGATGCCGAACAATTGTTTGCCTTTCAGTATTTCGAAGAAGTGACTGTCCGTCAAACCGTAGTTGCCTGTCAGGGTGAGGTAATGAATACTTCCCATACGTTGCCTGAACTTCAGAGAAGTAATGATAATAGAATTTTCCATTAATTCCATGTTTGTTACGCCGGCAAAAGGCAACTGTTGTGGAATATAAAAACCGTATACTTCACCACCGATAGCATTTTTCAGGGGATAAGGAATTCCTTTCCCTATCAGGACACGCCCATAGATCGACGGAATGATAGAAAAACGGCGGGTGGCAGGAATCACACTTGCCCACGAAGCACTCAGTGCGGAAAATGGGGCCTGTTCATTGTATTGCGCCATATTATCGGTATAGAGTGAGTAGGCGGCTTTGAAATCACTTCCTTTGGAGGGGAAATATCCTTTATCGTATGTGTTATAGTGCACTTGTGCAAAATAGCTAAGGAAGTGTTCTGATTCTACATCCAAGCCGATAAATTCCGGCTTCTTAAATAAGAAGTCTTTGTATTTATAATATTCGAAACGGAATCCGAGACCAAAACGGAAATTCTTATACCATACATCCGAGAAGCCAAATTCAGCTAAATGATATTTGTAAGTAGTGTTATAGGCGCGTTCTCCTTCTTCATATATGTTGATGTCATTATACTGAAACATATACGAAAAATTGAAGTTGCGCTGTTGCATAGGCTCTAATGTATAGTCAATGCGCGCCGCATACCGTTTCCCTAATCGCCCGGTAAGAGATAGTCGGGAAGGAATATGAGTTTTGAGGTCTGCCGTTCCATTGATTAATAAAGAGGCTATTTCTTCCGAATCGAAACGGATCCCCAGATTAATTCTTTTTTCATACTTTGCTTGCAGTAGGAAATTGAGGTGATAACCTTCGGGAGTGTCCGTCAACGTATAGCTGGCACTGGAATAAGATTGGCTTCCTCTTAATTGATATAATGCCTGTTCTATCTGTTGGGTGGTAATATTACTATTTTCTTTCAGGTTGCATTTTTTCATTAGCCATTTCTTGTCGTCAGCTTCTACACCGGAGAATGATATGTCTGTCACATAAATTGTACGTACATTGGAGAGGGAAGAATACGGACCATGTTGTTTGGGAACATAATTATCGGATATTCCTATCTTCTTTTTCAAAGCGAGTAAGGAATTCCATTGTGCTTTAGCTGCTTCTTCTCCTCTTCGCATTAAAGTGTCAATAGCGGCCGGAGTAAAACTAGCCGAAGAATAACCGTCTACGTTTACACGAATGTAAGTATCGGTAAGGTCTACATTCTTTTCATGATTGGATTGGCAGGTAATATCTACGATTTGCCCTAAGATATCAGGAGCACTGTTCAGCTTATCCGCTTTTTTCAAGGCGTTTTGTACATCCACTCCGATGATAACATCAGCTCCCATAGCTTTTACAACATCTGCCGGATAGTTATTTACAATTCCACCGTCCACCAATACCATACTGTCTTGTCGTACCGGTGTAAATACACCTGGGATAGCCATACTGGCCCGCATGGCAGTTGACAGGACCCCGTTGTGGAATATAATTTGTTCTCCATTGACAACATTTGCTGCTACACAAGCGAAAGGGATGGGGAGTTTATCAAAGTTGATAGAATCATGATAGCCCATAGTCAAGTCTGAAAATAGATTGGCAAGATTTTGCCCTTTGATAATTCCGCCCGAAGAAGCCGCATCTTTGGGACTTTTGGTGAAAGGTATGGAGACAATGAACTTTTCCGACCGTTCACGGTCGGTCAATGACATGGCACTTCGTTTGATACGGTCGCTTAACAGAAACGTCCAGTTTTGTTTTCGAACCATACTGTCCAATTGCTCGGGAGTATAACCAATAGCGTAGAGTCCTCCTACAATGGCTCCCATACTAGTTCCGGCTATGTAATCGATAGGAATACCCGCTTCTTCGATCACTTTTAATGCTTTGATATGCGCCATTCCTTTGGCACCGCCGCCACTCAAAACTACACCTACCTTCTTGCGTTGCTCCTGAGAATATAAGGAAAAAGGCAATAGTAGGCACATTGATAAAACTAATGTTGAGAAGATTTGTTTTTTCATTAGGACATGGTCTAGTGTTGATGATGTATATATAAATACAAATGTAGGGCATAATTTGTTTAGTTGTTGAAATCGGAATTAAAAAAAATGTTCCAAAAGTCGGAAATGTGGATTAATTCTACACTTTGCAGCTAAACTCCCCATTCTCACGAAAGAATGTGAATGACATAAATGGTTGATTATTAGATAACAAAAGATCAAAGTGATTTTGGCACGCAAATTGTATAAATGTGGATATAACAAACATAAGTTAAATTAAATAATAAGATTCGATATGAGATTATTCTTTTCGAAACATGAATTGAAACTGAGGAGAAAGAGAACCATTGCTGCTATAATCTGTGCGGTAGTTGTGTTGGGCGTGTATTGGATGTTGACCCGACCTCAGAAGGCTACGCCGGAAATGCCGACAGTCATTGTTGAACCGGTAGTAAAAGATGATGTAGAGATATACGGGGAATATGTGGGACGAATTCGTGCCCAACAGTTCGTCGAAGTACGTGCCCGGGTGGAAGGTTATCTGGAAAATATGCTTTTTGCAGAGGGTACGTATGTGAATAAGAATCAGGTTTTGTTTGTAATCAACCAGGATCAATATCGGGCAAAAGCCGACAAGGCCAGAGCACAGTTGAAAAAAGACGAAGCACAGGCTTTGAAGGCTGAACGAGATTTGAAGCGTATACGTCCATTGTTTGAACAAAATGCTGCAAGTCAGTTGGACTTGGACAATGCTGAGGCTGCTTATGAAAGTGCCGAAGCTACGGTCGCCATGAGTGAGGCGGACTTGGCGCAGGCTGAATTGGAACTGGGATATACCATTGTCCGGTCGCCATTGTCTGGTCATATCAGTGAAAGAAATGTGGATTTGGGTACCTTGGTGGGACCCGGAGGAAAATCTCTACTCGCTACTATTGTGAAAAGTGATACCGTACTGGTCGATTTCAGTATGACAGCACTTGATTATCTGAAAAGTAAAGAAAGAAATATTAATTTAGGCCAGCAAGACTCGACCCGTTCCTGGCAACCGAATATTACGATTACTTTAGCAGATAATACCGTTTATCCTCATAAAGGTTATGTTGATTTTGCTGAACCTCAGGTAGATCCTCAGACAGGTACTTTCTCCGTACGTGCGGAAATGCCTAATCCCAAACAAGTATTATTGCCGGGACAGTTTACGAAAGTAAAGCTGTTGCTGGATGTTCGCGAAGGAGCCCTTGTTGTTCCAATGAAAGCTGTTACTATCGAAAAGGGCGGAGCTTATATTTATACTCTGCGTAAAGATGACGCGGTAGAAAAACGTTTCGTGGAATTAGGACCGGAAGTCGGAAATAATGTAGTAGTGGAAAGAGGTTTGGCGGAAGGAGAGAAGGTTGTAGTGGAAGGTTTCCATAAATTGACACCGGGAATGAAAGTACGAATCAGTACACCGGAAACAAAAGTAAAAGACACTACAACTGAAACTGGAAATACTTCGATAGAAATGAAGGATAACACAAAAGGAGAATAAGAGATGAAAGTTACTTTTTTTATAGATAGGCCGGTTTTCTCGGCTGTAATTTCTATTGTGATAGTGATTGTCGGAATTATCGGTCTGACAATGCTTCCGGTAGACCAATATCCGCAGATCACGCCTCCGGTAGTGAAAATCAGTGCCTCATATCCGGGTGCCAGCGCACTTACCGTGTCACAAGCGGTAGCTACTCCGATTGAGCAGGAAATCAACGGTACACCGGGGATGCTTTATATGGAATCAAATAGCTCTAACTCTGGAGGTTTCTCGGCAACGGTTACTTTTGATGTATCTGCTGATCCGGATTTGGCGGCAGTTGAGATTCAGAATCGTGTGAAGCTAGCTGAATCCCGTCTTCCGGCAGAAGTGATTCAAAATGGTATTTCAGTAGAAAAACAGGCTCCTAGTCAATTAATGACGCTCTGTCTGACTTCTACTGATCCGAAGTTTGATGAAATCTATTTGAGTAACTTCGCTACAATCAATGTGCTTGATGTGATTCGCCGTATCCCGGGAGTAGGACGCGTTTCTAATATTGGTAGCCGTTATTACGCCATGCAGATATGGGCACAACCCGATAAGTTGGCAAATTTTGGGTTGACCGTACAGGATTTACAAAATGCTTTGAAAGATCAGAACCGTGAATCTGCGGCAGGTGTATTAGGACAGCAACCGGTGGAAGGATTGGATATTACTATTCCTATCACTACTCAGGGACGTCTTTCCACTGTCGGACAGTTCGAGGATATTGTAGTACGTGCCAATGCTAACGGTTCTATTATCCGATTAAAAGATGTGGCACGCGTGTCGTTGGAAGCTTCTTCTTATAATACAGAGAGTGGGATCAATGGAGAGAATGCTGCTGTACTTGGTATCTATATGTTACCGGGTGCTAACGCAATGGAAGTGGCCGAGAGAGTAAAAGAGGCTATGGATGAAATTAGCGAGAACTTTCCGGAAGGATTGAGTTATGAGATTCCATTTGATATGACGACTTATATCTCTGAATCTATTCACGAAGTATATAAGACGTTGTTTGAAGCATTGGTGCTGGTAGTATTGGTGGTATATCTGTCTTTGCAAAGCTGGCGTGCAACGTTGATTCCGATTGTGGCAGTTCCTATCTCGTTGATTGGTACTTTCGGATTCATGTTAATATTCGGTTTCTCGTTAAATATATTGACATTACTCGGATTGATTCTTGCTATTGGTATTGTCGTGGATGATGCGATTGTGGTGGTGGAAGGTGTGGAACATATAATGGAAACGGAACATCTAAGTCCTTATGAAGCTACCAAGAAAGCAATGAACGGACTTGCCAGCGCTTTGATTGCTACCTCATTGGTGTTGGCTGCAGTATTCGTTCCGGTTAGTTTCCTGAGTGGAATTACGGGACAGTTGTATCGTCAGTTTACGGTGACTATCGTGGTGTCCGTACTTATTTCTACAGTGGTTGCTTTGACACTGAGTCCCGTGATGTGTTCGTTAATATTGAAGCCGGATAGCGGAAAGAAAAAAAATATTATTTTTCGGAAGATCAATGAATGGCTAGGTGTTGGTAGTAATAAGTATGTAGCTGCCGTAACCCGTACAATAAAGCATCCTCGTCGGGTATTAAGTGCTTTTGGAATGGTTCTGATCGCTATCCTATTAATTCACCGTATTATTCCGACCAGTTTCTTGCCGGTGGAAGATCAGGGATATTTTAAAATTGAACTTGAGTTGCCGGAAGGCGCTACATTGGAGCGTACCCGTATTGTGACGGAACGTGCCATAGCTTATTTGGAAAAGAATCCTTATATAGAATATATTCAGAATGTGACGGGTAGCAGTCCGCGTGTCGGTAGTAATCAGGCTCGTTCTGAACTGACTGTGATTCTGAAACCATGGGAAGAACGGAAGAATACCAGCATCGAAAAAATTATGGATACGGTAGAGAAACACCTCAAAGAATATCCGGAATGTAAGGTCTACTTGTCTACTCCACCGGTAATACCGGGATTGGGTAGTTCCGGAGGTTTTGAGATGCAGTTGGAAGCTCGTGGAGAAGCGACTTTTGATAATTTGGTAGATGCCACCGATACCTTGATGTACTATGCTTCCAAACATAAAGAACTGACAGGATTGTCTTCTTCTTTACAGTCAGAAATTCCGCAACTCTATTTTGATGTGGACCGGGATAAGGTGAAAATGTTGGGTGTACCTTTGGCAGATGTGTTCTCTACCATGAAAGCTTATACGGGGTCTGTGTATGTGAATGACTTTAATATGTTCAACCGTATATATAAGGTATATATCCAAGCGGAAGCTCCTTACCGTGAACATAAAGATAATATTAATCTATTCTTTGTAAAAGCGTCTAATGGTGCAATGGTACCGCTGACTTCTTTAGGCAATGCATCATATACCACAGGTCCGGGAAGTATCAAGCGTTTTAATATGTTTACTACTGCGGTGATTCGTGGAGCTGCTGCACCAGGATATAGTTCCGGACAAGCAATGGAGATCATGGAACAGATTGCCCGCGATCACCTACCTGATAATATCGGATTGGAATGGAGCGGACTTTCTTATCAGGAAAAGCAAGCTGGAGGTCAGACAGGTATGGTTATGGCACTGGTATTCTTGTTTGTATTCCTTTTTCTTGCTGCGCAATATGAAAGTTGGACAGTACCTATTGCTGTATTGCTTTCTTTGCCGGTAGCTGCATTGGGTGCCTATTTGGGTGTCTGGGTATGTGGATTGGAAAATGATGTTTATTTCCAAATAGGCTTAGTAATGCTGGTGGGATTGGCGGCTAAGAACGCTATTTTGATTGTAGAATTTGCCAAAGTGCAGGTGGATAAGGGAGAAGATTTGATTCAATCTGCTATTTATGCGGCAAGATTACGTTTTCGTCCGATTCTGATGACTTCGCTTGCATTTGTGCTTGGTATGCTTCCAATGGTATTGGCAAGCGGTCCTGGTTCGGCAAGCCGCCAGGCGATTGGTACGGGAGTATTCTTCGGAATGATATTTGCTATTGTATTTGGCATCATTCTCGTGCCTTTCTTCTTTGTAATGGTGTATAAAACAAAGTCGAAAATTTTAAAACATAAGAAATAATGAAACGAAAGAAACTATATATGGCTATCTTATTATTTGCAGGAATATTAACTTCCTGCAAGGTAGGGAAAAGCTACGTTCGTCCTGACCTTCATTTACCTGATAGTTTGGCTCAACATCAGGATTCTGTCAGTTTCGGAGATCAGGACTGGAAAGATATTTATGCTGATTCCACTCTCCGCAGCCTTATTGACCGTGCCTTGGAGCATAATAAGGATATGTTGATAGCGGCTGCCCGTGTGAAGGAAATGGCTGCACAAAAACGAATCTCTACTGCAGCTTTGCTTCCGGATATAAAAGGAAAAGTAACAGCTGAACGTGAATTGGAAAATCATGGTGGGGATGCGTTTAAGAAAGCAGACACTTTTGAAGCCCAATTTCTTGTTTCATGGGAACTCGACCTTTGGGGAAATCTGCGTTGGGCACGTTCGGCCAGTATTGCTGAATATCTGCAATCTATAGAGGCGCAACGTGCACTCCGGATGACGATTGTTGCCGAAGTAGCACAAGCTTACTATGAATTGGTAGCATTGGATACAGAGTTAGACATAGTTAAGCAAACATTGAAAGCTCGTGAAGAAGGTGTTCGTTTGGCACGTATCCGTTTTGCCGGAGGATTGACTTCCGAAACTTCCTATCGTCAGGCACAAGTGGAGTTGGCACGTACGGCTACTTTAGTTCCGGATTTAGAACGTAAGATTTCTCTTAAGGAAAACGATATTGCTTTTCTTGCAGGTGAATATCCTAACCGTATTGCCCGTTCCCGTTTGCTTCAGGAATTCAATTTTCCGGAAACACTTCCGGTTGGCTTGCCTTCCACTTTGTTGGAACGTCGTCCTGATATCCGTCAGGCAGAACAGAAATTGATCGCTGCTAATGCGAAAGTAGGAGTAGCCTATACGAATATGTTTCCGCGTCTTGCTCTGACCGGTGGTTTTGGTACGGAGAGTACTTCATTGTCAGAATTGTTGAAATCTCCGTATGCAGTAATGGAAGGGGCTTTGTTGACTCCTATCTTTGGTTGGGGAAAGAACCGTGCGGCATTGAAAGCGAAAAAAGCGGCTTTTGAAGGTGAGGTGCATAACTATGAGAAATCCGTGCTGACAGCTTTTAAAGAGACACGTAACGCAATTGTGAATTTTAACAAGATAAAAGAGGTGTACGAACTTCGTGCTAATTTGGAACGTTCGGCTAAGAGCTATATGGATCTGGCACAGCTCCAATATATTAATGGGGTTATTAACTATCTGGACGTATTGGATGCCCAACGTGGATACTTTGATGCACAAATTGGCTTAAGTAATGCTATTCGTGATGAGTTGATAGCCGTCGTACAGCTTTATAAAGCGCTTGGTGGAGGTTGGAAACAATAAGGAATCGTAAATAAAATTGTGCTTCCTCTTTTATAATTCACGGAAAAATGCGAAATTTGCAACGCTTTTCAAGTTTAAGAAGAAACTTACTAACACCTTTAAATAAAAAATTAAAGAAAATGACTAAAAGTGCATTGCAAATCGCAAGGGCTGCTTACCAGCCCAAACTTCCGAAAGCATTGGCATCAGGAGCCGTTAAAGCTGTAGCAGGTGCTGCTACTCAGTCTGTAGCCGATCAGGAAGCTATCAAAGCATTGTTCCCTAACACGTACGGAATGCCGTTGATTACATTCGAAGCTGGTGAAGCTGTAACTCTTCCTGCTATGAACGTGGGTGTCATCCTTTCTGGTGGACAAGCTCCCGGTGGGCACAATGTAATCTCCGGTTTATTTGACGGTATCAAGAAATTGAACCCGGATAATAAATTGTATGGTTTCATTTTAGGTCCTGGTGGTCTGGTAGACCACAACTATATGGAATTGACTGCTGACATTATCGATGAATACCGCAATACAGGTGGTTTTGATATCATCGGTTCAGGTCGTACGAAATTGGAAGCTGAAAGCCAATTTGAAAAAGGATTTGAAATTATCAAAGAACTGGGCATTAAAGCATTGGTTATCATTGGTGGTGATGATTCTAATACAAATGCTTGTGTGTTGGCTGAATACTATGCTGCTAAGAAATACGGTGTACAGGTAATTGGTTGCCCGAAAACTATCGATGGAGACTTGAAGAACGATATGATTGAAACTTCTTTCGGTTTTGATACTGCTTGTAAGACTTATGCGGAAGTAATCGGTAACATTCAACGTGACTGTAACTCTGCCCGCAAATATTGGCATTTCATCAAATTGATGGGGCGTTCGGCTTCTCACATCGCGCTGGAATGTGCTTTGCAGGTACAACCTAACGTATGTATCGTTTCTGAAGAAGTAGAAGCAAAAGATATGTCTTTGGACGATGTAGTGACTTATATCGCTAAAGTGGTAGCAGATCGTGCTGCACAGGGACATAATTTCGGTACAGTATTGATTCCGGAAGGATTGGTCGAATTCATCCCGGCTATGAAACGTCTGATTGCTGAATTGAACGACTTCCTGGCTGCTAACGCAGAAGAGTTTGCTCAAATTAAGAAATCTCACCAACGTGATTATATCATTCGTAAACTTTCTCCGGAAAACTCTGCTATCTATGCAAGTCTGCCGGAAGGTGTTGCACGTCAGTTGACTTTGGATCGTGACCCGCACGGAAACGTTCAGGTATCATTGATTGAAACTGAAAAACTGTTGTCCGAAATGGTAGCTACTAAATTGGCTGCATGGAAAGAAGAAGGTAAGTATGTTGGTAAGTTTGCTGCTCAGCACCACTTCTTCGGTTACGAAGGCCGTTGCGCTGCTCCATCAAACTTCGACGCTGACTACTGCTACTCTTTGGGTTACACAGCTTCTATGTTGATTGCTAACGGTAAGACCGGTTATATGTCTTCTGTACGTAATACAACTGCTCCTGCTGCCGAATGGATTGCTGGTGGTGTACCTATCACAATGATGATGAATATGGAACGTCGTCACGGTGAAATGAAACCGGTTATTCAGAAAGCATTGGTGAAACTGGATGGTGCTCCTTTCAAGGCATTCGCTGCACAACGTGATCGTTGGGCTATCGAAACGGATTATGTATATCCGGGACCAATCCAGTACTTTGGTCCTACTGAAGTTTGCGATCAGGCAACTAAGACTTTACAGCTGGAACAAGGTAAGTAAACGATAAACATGAAGCGGTGAACAGTAAATGCCATGCAGAATGTATGGTTGCTGTTCGCCGCTTTTTTTTCATTTGTCACCAATCACTAATTTTTAATCACTAAGACACTTGCCGTCACGTAATAATCCGATAGCTGCCGTTCAAAAGAAGAATGCTGCTTCCACCACTAGAAAAAAAAGAACTGTTTCTTCTTCCAAATCTCCCCATGCTTCGAAAAAAGTACAGGGGAAGTACGGACGTGCTATGCCTATCTGGTTGCGTAATATTCTGACAGTGATGATTGTCGGTTGTTTTTCTGCTGTCTTCTACTATTTTTTCATTCGTCCTTATGCCTATCGTTGGAAACCTTGTAACGGTTTAAAGGAGTATGGAGTTTGTATTCCTTCCGGATATGATATTCATGGTATTGATATATCTCATTATCAAGGAAAAATTGACTGGGAGAGACTTCAGCGGAACCAGCAAGCGGCTACTCCTTTACACTTTGTCTTTATGAAAGCGACAGAAGGGGGGGACCATAACGATACTACATTTGAGGTGAATTTTGCCAATGCTCGTAATCATGGCTTTATTCGTGGGGCTTATCATTTCTATATCCCTGGTACGGATGCTTTGAAACAAGCTGACTTTTTTATTCGTACGGTAAAACTGGATACCGGTGACTTACCTCCCGTGCTTGATGTGGAAGTGACCGGAAGAAAGGAAAAACAAGAACTGCAACAAGGTTTGAAGCGCTGGTTGGACCGCGTAGAATCACATTATGGGGTGAAGCCCATTCTTTATACTTCTTATAAATTTAAAACCCGTTATCTGGATGATTCCATTTTCAATGCTTACCCTTATTGGATTGCACATTATTATGTGGATTCGGTGAAATATCAGGGTAAATGGAATTTCTGGCAACACACTGATGTCGGGAATGTACCCGGCATTAAGGAAGATGTAGACCTGAATGTATTTAACGGTACATTGGAGGACCTCAAAAAACTGACAATTAAATAGCGGGCATTATTTTTCTGAACAACTAATTTCTTCTTTCATTTGTTATAATCGTATTATTATTAAAAAGATATACGATTATGAATTTTGATATAGCTATTATTGGGGGTGGCCCTGCCGGATATACGGCCGCCGAACGGGCAGGGGCGAACGGACTGAAAGCCGTTCTTTTCGAGAAAAAAGCAATAGGTGGGGTGTGCTTGAATGAAGGGTGTATTCCTACTAAAACTCTGTTATATTCTGCTAAAATTCTGGATAGCATTAAGAATGCTTCCAAGTATGGCGTGTTTGCCGAATCCCCTTCCTTTGATTTATCTAAAATTATGAGCCGCAAAGATAAAACGGTGAAAATGCTGACGGGTGGTGTGAAAATGACTGTCAATTCTTACGGGGTTACGATTGTGGAGAAAGAAGCTTTTGTAGAAGGGGAAGAAAATGGGTTGATTCGCATTGTTTGTGACGGAGAGGCGTATTTTGTAAAGTATCTGCTGGTATGTACCGGCTCCGATACAGTGATTCCTCCGATACCGGGATTGGCGGAAGTTGATTACTGGACCTCCAAAGAGGCATTGGAGATAAAAGAACTACCTAAAACGTTAGTAATTATCGGTGGGGGAGTAATTGGAATGGAATTTGCTTCTTTCTTTAACAGTATGGGAGTGAAGGTACATATCGTGGAAATGATGCCTGAAATATTGGGAGTCATGGATAAGGAAACCAGTGGTATGCTTCGTACGGAATATACAAAGCGGGGAGTTTCTTTCTATCTGGATACTAAAGTAGTGGAAGTGAAACCTGATAGGGTCGTGATTGAAAAGGGAGGCAAGGCTTCTGCGATTGAAACGGATAAAATACTGCTTAGTGTAGGACGTAAGGCAAATTTGTCCAACGTAGGATTAGAACAATTGAATATAGAGCTACATCGGAATGGAGTGAAAGTAGATGAACATTTACTGACTACTCATCCTAGGGTATATGCTTGCGGAGATATTACAGGATATTCTTTATTAGCACATACCGCCATTCGTGAAGCAGAAGTTGCTATCAATCATATATTGGGAGTAGAAGATCGGATGAACTACGACTGTGTGCCGGGAATTGTTTATACGAATCCCGAAATGGCAGGAGTAGGTAAGACTGAGGAAGAACTGATAAAACTCGGACTCCCTTATCGTGTTACGAAACTACCAATGGCTTATTCCGGACGATTCGTTGCGGAGAATGAGCAAGGGAACGGTCTCTGTAAATTGATTCAAGATGAAGAGGGCAAAATCATCGGCTGCCACATGCTGGGAAATCCGGCGTCGGAGTTGATTGTCATAGCAGGCATTGCTATTCAGAGAGGATATACGCTGGAAGAATTTCAGAAGACCGTATTTCCGCATCCGACGGTTGGAGAGATTTATCACGAAGTAATGTTTTAATCCCTTATCTTCGAGACCTATGATTCGATGTATATACAGTCCTTATACTGATATTTATTTCCATTTAGCGGCAGAAGAGTATTTGCTGAAGCAGGGAACGGAGGATGTTTTTATGCTTTGGCAGAGCGTTCCTTCTGTTGTGATAGGGAAACATCAGCGTCTTCGGTCGGAAGTTGACAAGGAATGGGCGAAACAGCACCGGATAGCTATTGCCCGTCGCTTCTCGGGAGGAGGGGCAGTATATCACGATTTGGGTAATGTCAATTTTACTTTTATAGAAACAGTTTCGCGTTTGCCTGAATTTGTTCATTATCTTCAGCGAACGTTAGACTTTCTGTCATTCATCGGTATAGAAGCTAAAGGAGATGAACGGCTGGGTATCTATCTGAATGGATTGAAAATATCGGGGAGTGCACAGTGTGTACATAAAGACAGAGTATTATATCATTGCACACTGCTTTATGATACAGACCTCACGATATTAAATAAGGTATTGAATCCGGATGTGATAGCTCATGACGGCACTTTGTCTTCCGTATATGCCGTTCCTTCCATTCGGAGTGAGGTTACTAATATCGGTAGATATTTGCCGGCGGGGAGTGTGGATGATTTCAAGGAAAATGCTTTTCAATATTTCAGTGAATCGCAATCCGTCAGTTCTTTCAGTGTAGAGGAGAAGGAAGCTGTCAACCGGCTTCGTTCGGAGAAGTACATTCGTGAAGAATGGATATGTAACCGTTGATGTCCGGTTAAAAATACTTTAACTTAAAACTTTCTATTTCAACGTATTGTTGTAATGTGTCAAGGTTGAATAATAAATTTACTGTCTATGTCAAGATTCGAAATAAAAATGCCTAAGTTGGGCGAGAGTATAACCGAAGGAACAATTGTTTCTTGGTCTGTAAAGGTAGGTGAGTCGGTTCAGGAAGACGATGTGCTTTTTGAAGTAAACACTGCCAAAGTGAGTGCGGAAATACCTTCTCCGGTAGCGGGGAAAGTAATGGAGATTTTGTGTAAAGAGGGAGATACGGTAGCGGTGGGCACTGTCGTTGCTGTTATTAATTTGGACGGTGACAGTGCTAGTGAACAGGAAACTTCCAATGAATCGAACTCCTCTCAGGAAACTACTAAAGAGAAATCCCATAATGAAGTGCCGAAACCGGGTGTTGCTGTCGAAGAACGTTGGTACTCTCCAGTGGTGATTCAATTGGCACGGGACGCTAAGATTCCGAAGGAAGAACTGGATACCCTGCAAGGGACTGGCTATGAAGGACGATTGAGCAAAAAAGATATAAAAGATTATATTGACAGGAAAAAGAGAGGGCTTGTTAGCGAGCCGAAACCGGCAACAATAGGCATAACTTCGACTGCAAATGCACCGTCGGCTATTATGCCTGCTGCTTCAGCGAGTCCAAAGTCATCTCCGGTACCTGCTGTACAATCTGTGGCTTCCACTGCTACACCTCAATCATCTGCCCCTATCAATACGTCCGGAGTAGAGATGAAAGAAATGGACCGTGTCCGTCGGATTATTGCCGACCACATGGTTATGTCAAAGAAAGTATCTCCACATGTTACGAATGTGCTGGAAGTGGATGTAACCAAGCTAGTCCGTTGGCGTGAAAAGAATAAGGATGTCTTCTTCCGTCACGAAGGAGTGAAGCTGACCTATATGCCTATGATTACGGAAGCGGTAGCGAAAGCGCTGGTAACTTATCCGCAGCTGAATGTATCGGTAGACGGATATAATATTCTTTTCAAGAAACACATCAATGTCGGTATCGCTGTTTCCTTGAATGACGGAAATCTGATTGTTCCGGTGGTGCATGATGCCGACCATTTGAATCTAAACGGATTGGCAGTCGCCATTGATTCATTGGCATTAAAAGCAAGAGATAACAAATTGATGCCGGAAGACATTGATGGCGGAACATTTACTATTACTAATTTCGGTACATTCAAGAGCTTATTCGGTACGCCGATTATAAATCAGCCTCAAGTAGCTATTCTGGGAGTGGGATACATTGAAAAGAAACCTGCTGTTGTGGAGACACCGGAAGGTGATACGATTGCTATTCGTCATAAGATGTATCTTTCCTTGTCTTACGATCATCGGGTGGTAGACGGTATGCTGGGTGGTAACTTCCTGCATTTCATAGCCGATTATCTGGAGAACTGGAAAGGTTGATTCAACTGATTGTTTCATTAATAAAGAGTTCATTAACTATGAAAAAGTATGATATAAAAAATACAGATATTGAAACCTTGAAGAAGTGGTATCATCTGATGACATTGGGACGTGCTCTGGATGAGAAAGCCCCTTCCTATTTGCTGCAATCGTTAGGTTGGTCTTACCATGCTCCTTATGCAGGACATGACGGAATCCAACTGGCTATTGGGCAGGTTTTTACTCTCGGCGAAGACTTTCTGTTCCCTTATTACCGGGATATGCTGACTGTGCTTTCTGCCGGAATGACTGCAGAAGAAATTATCCTGAATGGTATATCGAAAGCGACTGATCCCGGTAGTGGCGGGCGGCACATGTCTAATCACTTCGCAAAACCGAAATGGCACATCGAAAATATCTCGTCTGCTACGGGGACACATGACCTCCATGCGGCAGGTGTAGCCAGAGCTATGGTGTATTATGGTCATAAAGGAGTTGCCATAACTTCTCATGGAGAATCGGCTACTTCCGAAGGCTTTGTGTATGAAGCCATCAATGGCGCTAGTCTCGAGCGTCTTCCTGTGATTTTCGTAATACAGGATAATGGTTACGGTATCTCCGTCCCGAAATCCGAACAGACGGCCAATCGGAAAGTGGCAGAGAACTTCTCAGGTTTCAAGAACCTGAAAATTATCTATTGTAATGGAAAAGATGTATTTGACTCGATGAACGCTATGACCGAAGCTCGGGAATATGCCATAACCACTCGTAACCCGGTAATTGTACAAGCCAATTGCGTCCGTATCGGTTCCCACTCTAATTCGGATAAACATACCTTGTACAGGGATGAAAACGAACTGGAATATGTAAAAGAAGCTGACCCGTTGATGAAATTCCGCCGGATGTTGCTTCGCTATAAACGTTTGACGGAAGAAGAATTGCTGCAAATAGAGACTGATGCAAAGAAAGAATTATCAGCCGCTAATCGAAAGGCCTTGTCTGCTCCCGATCCTGATCCCAAGAGTATCTATGACTTTGTGATACCCGAACCTTATCAGCCTCAAAAGTATAAAGAAGGTATCCATCAGGCAGAAGGAGAGAAAACTTTTATGGTGAACGCCATTAACGAAACGTTGAAAGCCGAATTCCGTCATAACCCCGATACGTTTATCTGGGGACAGGATGTAGCAAACAAGGAAAAAGGCGGTGTGTTTAATGTGACTAAAGGTATGCAGCAGGAGTTTGGTGATGCACGTGTATTCAGCGCACCGATTGCGGAAGATTATATTGTGGGTACAGCTAACGGAATGAGCCGCTTTGACCCTAAAATCCATGTCGTGATAGAAGGGGCGGAATTTGCTGACTATTTCTGGCCTGCCGTAGAACAATATGTAGAATGTACACATGAGTATTGGCGTAGCAATGGAAAGTTTGCTCCGAACATAACTTTACGGCTAGCTTCCGGTGGTTATATTGGTGGGGGATTATACCATTCCCAAAATATAGAGGGAGCTTTGACAACTTTGCCCGGAGCACGAATTGTCTGTCCTTCCTTTGCTGATGATGCCGCCGGATTATTGCGGACCAGTATGCGTTCCAAGGGCTTTACATTGTTTCTCGAACCGAAAGCTTTGTATAACTCGGTGGAGGCAGCAGCCGTTGTACCGGAAGATTTTGAAGTTCCTTTCGGAAAGGCACGTATCCGTCGTGAAGGAACAGATTTGAGTATTATCACCTATGGCAACACTACCCATTTCTGTTTACACGCTGCCGAACGGCTGGAGAAAGAAGGTGGCTGGAAAGTAGAAGTCATTGATATTCGTTCTTTGATTCCGTTGGATAAAGAAACGATATTTGAATCAGTAAAGAAAACCAGTAAAGCATTGGTTGTTCACGAAGATAAAGTATTCTCCGGTTTCGGTGCGGAACTGGCGGCTATGATTGGAGGGGAGATGTTCCGCTATTTGGACGGTCCGGTAGAACGTGTCGGTTCTACATTTACTCCTGTCGGCTTTAATCCGATTCTGGAAAAAGAAATATTGCCGGATGAGGCTAAGATATACGAAGCTGCCAAGAATTTGTTGGAATATTAAATTGTACAGATTATGAAAAAGATAGGTTTATTTTATGCTACTAAGGCTGAAAGAACAAGCTGGGTAGCGGAGAAGATTCAGAAAGAGTTTGGAGAAGATAAGATAGAAGTAGTAGCGATTGAACAGGCATGGCAGAATGATTTTACAGCTTACGATTGTTTTATTGTTGGAGCTTCCACGTGGTTTGACGGTGAGCTGCCTACTTATTGGGATGAACTGTTACCGGAGCTTCGAACAATGGAACTGAAAGGAAAAAAGGTTGCTATTTTCGGTCTCGGAGATCAGATACGCTATCCTGAAAACTTTGCCGATGGTATTGGCTTGTTGGCGGAAGTTTTTGAAGGAGACGGGGCTACATTAGTCGGCTTCACTTCTTCTGAAGGTTATACTTTCGAACGTTCCAGAGCCTTACGAGGTAATCAGTGGTGCGGATTGGTGATTGATTTGGATAATCAGTCTGAACAGGCAAAGAAGAAAATCAAGGAATGGTGTGAGCAAGTAAAGAAGGAGTTCGCATAAATTTCTTTATATGTGACATCCCTATGTCCGACATTCCCATTTTGTTATATGTGATGTCCGGACATGGGGATATTGTTTTTATCTGAAAAATCAGTTGGAGGGGATTAGCCTTGATAAATAAACTTTACCTCTGCCCAACGGTTCTTCTCTTTGTAATGTACAAAAGCCAGTCCGTTTTTTTCCGCTTCTTCACGGATAACAGCAATATCATCTACATAGAATCCACTCATATAAAGCTCTGAACCTGGATGCATGCAGGTAATGTACTGCTTCATGTCATTCAATAATATATTCCGGTTGATATTGGCGATGATAATGTCAAAAGGCCCTTTTCCGGTAAGTGATGAAGCATCTCCTTGTGAAACGTCGATTTCGTCTACATGATTCAGTTCAATGTTCTCGATAGAATTGCGTACACACCATTCATCGATGTCGATGGCTGTACAGGGGTGTGCCCCCCGCATACGTGCCAGGATAGCTAAAATAGAAGTCCCACAACCCATATCGAGCAAGGATTTATCTTTCAGTTCGTTGTCCAGTAATTCTTCGATGATGAGGCTTGTCGTTTCGTGATGTCCCGTACCGAAGGCCATTTGTGGGTTGATGACGATGTCATATTCCGCTTTGGGTACATTCTGGTGAAAAGTACTGTGGATTACACAGCGGTCTCCAATAATAATCGGTTGGAAGAAATTCTTTTCCCATTCCTCGTTCCAGTCCTTGTCTTCTGCTTCGGTAAATGTGTAGGTGATTTCCGTATCGGATAGAGGAAATTCGGCGATTACAGTTTTGATAGCGTTTTCATCACATACCGATTGTTGGATATATGCGGTCAGTCCGCCTTCGCATTCAACAAAACTCTCGAATCCCACTTCGCCTAGCACTGCAGTTAGTACGTCATTAACTGTTTCGGTACAAGGACTTGTATGGAACGTGAACTCAAAATACTTCATAGTTGTTTTATTTTCTGGTAAATAATATGCAAAGATACTACAAACCAAGTATAGAAAATCAAGTTTACTTGAATTTTATGCCAAGGTGCAATGTATCTTCTACTAAGATAGTTAGAAATAGGGATTTCCCTATTATCCTTTGGGGAAAATCTCCTTCGGACGAAAAATCTCTTCCTTATCTTTGTAATGTGAATAAGTTTAAGTAATTACATAAACCGAGATGATATGAAAAAGATTGTTTACTTCTTGCTATTTGCCTTGTGCCTACCGATAGGCTTGCTGGCACAAAGCGTTGATGACGACCTTTACTTCGTACCTTCCAAAGATAAACAGGAGAAGAAAGAAACTCCGGTTAAGAAGGAAACGAAACAACAGGTGACCAACATCTATACTTCACCGGGTACTACCGTAGTTGTTCAGGACCGTAAGGGAAAAACACGGGATGTGGATGAATATAATCGCCGTTACGATGCACGTGATAATGAGTTCGTAATGGACAATGATACCTTATATATAAAAGAAAAATCTAATCCGGATTTGGATGGAGAATGGGTGACCGGCGAATTTGACGGTACACAGGAAGATTATGAGTACGCAGAACGTATCATCCGTTTCCGTAATCCGCGTTTTGCTATTAGCATTAGCAGCCCGTTATATTGGGACGTAGTTTACGGACCGAATTCCTGGGACTGGAACGTATATACCGACGGCATGTATGCTTATGCATTCCCGACGTTCAGTAACCCGCTTTGGTGGGATTGGCGTTATGGTTCTTACGGCTGGGGTTGGAATTATGGCTGGGGCTGGAATCGTCCTTACTACTCTTGGGGATATTACCCGGGTTCCTGGGGCGGCTGGTATGGTGGCTACTGGGGTGGTTGGTATGGTGGTGGCTATTGGGGACATCATCACTATTGGCACGGCGGTCCTAGCTGGGGCTGGGGTGGTGGAAGCCATTGGGCACGCAACACTTATACGGGTCGCCGTTCATATGCTCCTAGTAGATATAGTTCTTCTACTTCTCGTCGTTCAGATTATGGTCGTTCGCAAGTACGTAGGACTACTAGCGTACCTTCTGGAGGTCGTGTCTCAACGGGGCGAGTAGTTGGTTCAAGAAGTGAATCCATACGTTCTGGAGTATCTACTCGTTCAGATGTATCCTCCTCAAGAAGAAGTACATATACCCGTCCAAGTAGTACTCGTAGTAGTGGGACAAGTACTCGCACCTCTACTCGTGCTAGTTCTTATAATAGTTCCCGCGGAAGTAGTGCTCGTAGTTCATCTACATATTCTCCTTCTTCAAGAAGATCCAGTTCGACATATAATAGAGGTAGTTCTGCTTCTCCATCACGTACTTATTCGAGGGAAAGCACTCGTAGTAACTATAATAGTAACCGTTCTTCTTCATCTTCTAGAAGTTATTCTCCAGCCAGCAGTAGCAGTTCTCGTTCAAGTGGCGGTAGTTATTCAGGTGGCGGTAGTTCGTCCCGTTCAGGAGGCGGTTCTTCTAGTAGGAGTAGTAGAAGATAATTAGAAGATAGTATTAATATGATTAATTTAGATTATGAAGAAGATTATAACAGTAATATATACTTTATCTTTTGTGATAGGAGCCGTTAGTGCACAATCTGTATATGATGGTGTCAAAATAGCAGATAAAGATTTGAATGGTACAGCTCGTTTTGTAGGAATGGGTGGTGCGATGGGGGCATTAGGTGGAGATATAACTACAATGGGGACAAATCCTGCTGGTATTGGTATCTATCGGAGTAATGATGTAATGACTTCATTTAGTTATTCAGCTTATGGAATGGAGAGTAAATATGAAGGTCAAAAATCAACTATAGATAAGAATAGATGGTCGTTTGATAATATAGGAGTTGTTTTTGCTACTAAAATAGGTAATCAGACTCCATTACGTTATGTAAATTTTGGATTTAATTATAAGCGTTCTAAATCTTTTTATAAAAATATGTCGATGTCGGGGATGATGGGAGTAGTTGAGAATCCTAGTAATCCGGGATCTCCATATTATGTTTCTCAAACTAATTCTATGGCTTTACAGGCAACTGATGCAGAACGATATGTTTGGGATAATTCTAGGCAGCACTTGGATTTTGATAATGCAAATAGGATATTCTCAGATCCTGATGCTGGATGGCTTGGGGCTTTGGGGTATCAAGGAGGTCTGACAGAAAGAGATCGGATTGATAATGAACCAGATTTATATGTTCCTTTTCTGCCGGTAGAGCCTTCTTCTGTTTTTAATTCAAGAGAAAAGGGGGGAATTGATCAGTATGATTTTAATGTATCTTTTAATATAAATGATCGTGTATATTTAGGATTGACCATTGGGGCCTATGATGTGGATTATGATAAATATTCTGGGTATGATGAATCATATAAAAGAGGAGAAGGTTATTCTCTTGAAAGTTATAACAATATCTCAGGTTCTGGGTTTGATGTAAAAATGGGATTAATCCTTCGTCCATTTGAATATTCTCCATTTCGTATAGGTTTTGCAGTGCATACCCCAACTTTCTATAAGTTAACATATTCTACGAGTGCAATAGTAACCAATGATTATAGAGATGCAAAAACTGATGAATTAAAACGTATAATTGTAGATACCTATGATTATGTAGGGGATATGAAGCGGGATTATCGATTGGTAACACCATGGAAATATAACGTTAGTTTAGGATATACTGTCGGAACTTCTTTAGCATTAGGTGCGGAATATGAATATGAAGATTATTCTACAATGAAATTTAAGTATTCAAGTAATGATGGCGGTGGGGATATGGAATTTGAGAATGCTGAAGTAAAGAACTGTTTGAAAGGTGAACATACATTCCGTATTGGAGCTGAGTATAAGGTAATTCCAGAGTTTGCTTTTCGTTTAGGATATAATTATAGTTCTGCTGTATTTAGAGATGAGGCTGTGAAATATATTCCTTCCAATTCTCTTATAACTGATACTGATTTTTCTAATAAGAGATCACAGAGTAATTATACATTAGGAATAGGATATAGAGGAAAAATGTTTTATGCAGATTTAGCTTATCAGTTGTCTACATATAAAGAGAACTTTTATCCATTTTATAATGAATTTGAGTTAACTCAAGGTGAGTGGACTATGGTAACTCCTCCGGCCACTAAAGTAACTAATACACGTAGTCAAGTACTATTAACCGTAGGTATGCGCTTCTAAACTAATTAAGAACAGTTTTCAATTTCAATAATAACTTTTGTGTGTGAAAAATCCCAGGAATGCTGAGTGTCTACGGCAGTTCCAGGGATTTTTATTTATGTTCGTTTTTACTTGTCTGCGTTATCTACGCAATGGAGTGTGTCCGTCAAAGATGACACGGTTGCGGGCGAACCTCATGACAATTGCATTTCCGGCACTTACTTCAACATCCTGATTTGCTACGATTTCTTGTTTTTCTCCCTCTATGGATACTTCTCCAATTACTTCTCCAGCTTTGATCGTTTCTTGCGGGATTAAGTTGGTTAATTCTCCGTCAGATACCTTTTTGATATTGATATCCTCGGCTTCCGCGCTCTTGTCCAACTCAACCTTTCCGTTAAAAAGATCTTGAATACCTCTGTTTCTCAAACGAAGTTTGATACTTGCTTTACCGTTATACGGTCTGCCGTCCTCGTCAAGTAAGATGACGGGTACAGTCATTCGTTTGAACTTTAAGGCTACGTTTTTAGTTCCGCGAATGGCTTGAGCTATTCCGAATAGATGTTCTTTTCCTCCCTTTATACTGCGGTAACGTTTTCCCAATGCTCTGGTAGCAGCTTCGTCAGTCAATTCGGGGTAATGAGCATAGAATGTAACAGATTCAACGTCTGTGTCTATCTCGTCCCATGTCTGACTATCTACGCCTAGGGCAAACGGAAGATAGTCTTGATTGGAAACTGACATTGAGATTACATCTCCAGTTGAGAAGCTATTCTTTACGGGAAGCGATAAAGCGGCACTGTTACGAGTAAGCAAGTCAGTGATGCTTTGGTTGTCGATAGAAGTAGAGAAGTCGATAGCTTCTTTACTGGGGTCTTGCAGGTTGTCTTGTTGTTGACAACCAAACAGGCATGCTGCTGTTAGAAAAACTAGAAGGTTTTTTCTTTTCATTTGCAGGGTTGTTAATTAGTTAATAATAAAAAAGAGAAATCTAATATTCTATTTTATCCTCTTTGGCTGCCCAAGCCTCAAAGGCGGTAATAGCTTCATTGGGTAGTAAAATTTCGGAGGGAAGTTTTCTGTCTTCTGGTTTCAGTTCCAGTTCGTCGTAGATAAAAGAATCGTCAAAACCGATATTTTTGGCGTCGGTTTTGTTGTTACCGTAGTACATCTTGTCCAGTCGTGCCCAATAAATAGCACCCAAGCACATGGGACAAGGTTCGCAGGAGGTGTATATCTCATATCCGCTAAGATCAAATGTTCCCAGTTTGGCGGCTGCGGCACGTATTGCACTAACTTCGGCATGTGCAGTAGGATCACAAGACGTTGTGACGCGGTTTACACCGGTAGCGATAATCACTCCATCTTTGGTGGCGATAACAGCACCGAAAGGGCCTCCACCATTTTCGACATTTTCTTTTGAAAGCTCTATTGCTTTCCGCATTAGTTCTTCTTTAGTCATGGCAATAAAAAATATTGTTAGTTTTATCCTATTTACTTCTTTTCAGAAATAACATCTTTCTACAAAGATAGAAAAAACTAACAATATACCAAGGAACGATTTCCTTTAATTTTCTACCAGTACCAGCAGACGCCGAAAGAGAACGGATAAAGTTCGGGATCTTGAATACTGATAAAACGGTAGGAAATATCCGTTTAAAGCTTTCCGAGAATCTTGTCCATAACCCAGTTGGTCAGTGTGGCACTTTCACCGTCGCAGGAACAGATAGATTTACCTAATAGATGGTCTACCACCGCTTGGATAAGAGGCTGTTGTACATGTTCCGGGTTACCGATACAGATTTCTTCGCGTCCGCGTTCGGTATGCAGTCCGATAGGTTCGTAGGTGAAGACAGAAAAACAAATCATTCCTTTGTCTCCGATGATTTCTATACGATCCTCGCGGGCCGAGTCGTGCGCTACGAAACACCAGGAGCCGCTACCTACCAATCCGTTGTCGAACTGGAAACAGGCACTTAAGGTATCTTCGGCGGGATAAAGTCCTCCGCGGTTGCTCTTGTAACCATTTGCTTCGAGAATGCAACCGAACATATCCTGCAATAAATCTATCTGATGCGGGGCAAGATCGTAGAAGTAACCGCCTCCGGCAATGTCCGCTTGTACACGCCAGGGAAGATTTTCACGGTTATAGTCCAGATCGCGTGGTGGCTGTGCGAAACGTATCTGTACATTGATAACGTTACCGATAGAACCGTTTTCTACAAGCTCTTTTACTTTTTGGAAGTACGGGAGATAACGTCGGTAGTAAGCAACGAAACAAGGAATGCCTGTTTCTTGCGAAATACGGTTGATACGGGTACACTCTTCGTATGTCTGTGCCATTGGCTTTTCAATGTATGCAGGCTTACCTGCTTTCATTGCCATAATAGCATAAGTAGCATGAGAAGAAGGAGGAGTGGCGATATATATAGCATTTACTTCCGGATCGTCTATCAGTTCCTGTGCGTCGTCATACCATTTCTTGATACCTCTTTCTTTGGCATAGGCTTTTGCCTTTGCACCGTCGCGACTCATTACAGCTACGACTTCCGAATGTTCTACTTTTTGGAAAGCAGGACCACTTTTCGTTTTGGTGACTTCGCCGCAACCGATGAATCCCCATTTAATTATCTTTTCACTCATAATTGTAATACCTATTGTGTCTGTTTTAACAAAGCCCAAAGATAAAACTATTTTTTGTCAAGAGCAACTTTATTGATTATAGTATTTTTTATAAATCTTTTGATATTCTGATTTCTTTTGGAACTTATCCAGCCACGTATTCAAACTATCGAGTAAAACGGGGGATTGCTTGCTGACTGCCCATGAGTAGAACTGTGTAAAGCTGATAGCCGTATTGATATCAATCTGCGACAAGGAATCCGCTACTGCCCGTGCAATGCTTTCGTCACAAACTGCATAGTCAATGTCTCCGTGTGCTACTAGTGAAATCAATTGTTCGGGGCCATATTTTTCTATTTCTTTTATGTAAATGGTGTCTCCGATTTCATTTCCTAAGTTCTGAATACGCAAGATAGAAGGCGAACCTTTTACGACATGAAGTGTCCGCCGGGCTAAATCCAGTTGGTTACGGATATAGAGTGAATCGTTTTCTCCATTCTCTTTGCGTTGAACCAGGACTTGTTTGTTGAGGACAATGGGAGAGGTGAGAAGCAGGGAATCTTTTAATTTGCTAGTCGCCAATATTCCATAAGCAATAACATCATAACGCCCTTCACTCAGTCCTTTCAGCCGTTCTTCGAAACTCATGACTGGGGTGATTTCTGCTTTCAGTCTTTTATCACGGGCAAAGGCCTGTATCAGTTCATAATGGAAGCCGGAGATAGTGTCACCGTCCACATAAAAACTGATTGAGTTGTATTCGGTAGCTACACGTAGTATTCCTTCTTTGGCAATGGCGGCATAATCACGCGGATGCCCTAAGGGTTTTTCTTGTTTTCCGCAATATCGGAAAGTGAAAATAAGTGCCAATATAATGATAACAGGCACTAAATATCTGAATAGTCTCAGTTTCGGGCGTGTCTCCATAAGCCATAAAGGTTTTGTTAATCATAGAAATTCCATGAAAGTCCGAATTTCAGGACACGTGGATTGATAGGATAGTGAGGAGACAGAAAATAATCAGGTCTGCTTATTCCTTGGTTCACGTGATACATCATCACATAGAAACGTGTACGTTTCAGATGCAGGTTTGCATAGACATTCACAATCGGATAACCGCCTATCTCAACTTTGCCTTCTTCCGGTTGCAGGTAGAAATTTTGGATAGCCGGCATATAGGCGGGTGCATTGTATTTCGTGAAATATCGCACGTCGGCACCTAATTGCACGCTAAGCACTTTCTTTGCTAATTTAAACTGCATATAAAAGTTATGATACAAAGAAAGATCGGGCAAGGGCAGCACAGTCTGGTCACTGGATTTCTGCCAGGTTACTTCATTATCTAAATGGAAGATCCCGAGCTTGAAGTCCTGGTTGAGGCTTGCCGATAATACTTGAAGGCTTCCGCTTTTCTGTTCGGGCGTTGCCTGTTGGTTGAAATACGTATAGTTCTTGATGTTTTCTACTCCCGCTCTTAGCCGGGTTTTCCAGCGTGCAATACTTAGTTCCCCTTCGATACGTGTACGGAACTCCTTATCCATATCATTATCCCACATGAAATGTTTGGAATGGTAATGACGCATATAGAAAGGTGCAAGCTGGTTGCTGACCTCACCGCGGGCAATAAGGCTGACGGTATCTTTCCATAACGGGAAATTCAGGTCTATATCTCCTTTTACATTGAACTGTCCGATTGCTTTTCCTGCAAGTCCCACTTCACCGATTGCGTGATAGTGAAGAATATTCCCTTCCCGTTTGGATAACTCTCCTCCGACGAATATCTCGTTTTCATTGTATTTGTCGGGTAATGGTCCTCCGTCCTTATTCATCAGCGTATATTTACTGATTTTGTAAGAAGCGAATGCGGTCAATCCGGCTTTTGCATATTTGTTGAAACCTTCCAGTAAAGCGATGCCGATTGTATTCTTGATTCCTACATAAGTAGTACTGTCTCTTACGAACGCTTTATTGTCCTTATCAAAATATGTGTTCTGATAATATCCGTCCGCTACTTCGTCATAAGAATTGAAGCCATGGCGTGCCCGTTCTACCTGAATGGTGTGTATAAAACTCGTCACCGGTACAAACTCCTGTTTGGCGGGAGTCGTGTCGTTTTCAGCCTGCGGAATGTCACGTTTGAATCCTAGATTATAACGTTGAGTCAGGAATACATAAAAGTCATGATTACGGTTGGTTGTTTCGCTCAATACAGTAGGAATGTTGGTTGATTCGTATTCCCTTCGTCCTTCGGCCATTTCCTCCGGAGCGGTGATATATCTGTCATCGGTGATACCTCCGTTTTCATTAGTCTTCAGATAGTTGTTACTGTATATTCCTTGCACCTGATATCTGTCTCCGATATAGCTGCCGAAAACTGCAGCGTTAAAGTATGCAGTATTCTGATTGTTGTAGTATCCCCGTCCGTATAAATAATCAATGTTGAAACCGAAGGCCAACTTCTTGTTTACGTTTACAGAGAAGTAGGATTTGAAACGTTCTTCTCCATTTATCTTATTACCGGCTTTATGATACGTCAGATTGGTATAGGGAACGTTACTGTTCGTAAAATTAAATTCTGTGGGACGGACAAAGAAACTGGAAAAAGGTTCCATGAAAATGGTCGGCTCCGGATAACGGCGGTCAAAGAAGATGCGTGACATACGGGGCGACCCCATATTGGCGAGATAATTGTAATGTCCGGTGATTCCTTCCGTGAGATTCGTGTTCTGAAAGTGGTGATAGGCGGTGTCGGCAGGGATTATCGTCCGGTCGCCCAACTGGTTTTTGATCCGCCACATATATAAGGTAGGTGGTAATCCCTTTACTTCAACGTTTGCACTATCCAGTCTGTCCGGAATCATTGCAGGGTCTACCTGGTTACCGTATTGGTCATATCCGTTTTCGTCGATTTGTTGACGACCGGGATTAAACTGCGCATGGACAGTTGTCAGCCCTACAACGGAAAGTAATATATATAATAGTAAGATTCGTCTCATAATTGGAGGCAAAGATACTTACTTTAATTGATTTAATGATAATGGATAATTGAAAATTATGTTGCACATTATCTGTTAATTAAACCTCACGGATTAATTCCATACCTTTCTTGATTGCTTCTTCGTTCATCGGAATCAAGTGGTGATGGCGTTCCGGAAGAGTTTTCTTCAATCCCTTGATTACATTTTCCAATGTCACAATCGGGCGGAGTTTTAATAAACCGCCAAGTACAATCATGTTGAATGCTTTGGCGTTATTCATCTCGTTGGCTGCGTCCATGGCATCGATACGATATACCTTGATATCCTTGCGGGTAGGAGGGTTGATAATTCCGTAGCCGTCATAAATCAGGATACCACCGGGCTTCACCTTATTTTCAAACTTTTCGAGTGAAGGCTGGTTCAGAATGATAGCAGTATCATATTTACTCAAAATGGGTGAAGAAACCTTGTCGTCGCTTACAATTACTGTAACGTTGGCTGTTCCACCGCGTTGTTCGGGACCGTATGCCGGCATCCAGCTTACTTCTTTGCCTTCCATTAGCCCCGAATAAGCCAGGATCTTACCCATAGACAATACGCCTTGTCCACCGAATCCTGCTATAATTATTTCTTCTTTCATTGTTCTGTTGACTTTTAGCGTTATTCTTTATCTTTTAAATCACCGAACATATGTTCTTCCATCCATTTGTTAGCCTTCTCCGGAGTCATCTTCCAGCCTGAGCTACAAGTAGAAACGATTTCCACTAAGTTAGAACCTTTACCGCTCATTGAATTCTCGAATGCTTTACGGACCGCTTTCTTCGCCTTACGAATCGCCGGTACGGATTGTACGGACTGGCGGGTTACGTAAGCTGTTCCTTCCAGTTGGGCAGCGATTTCGGTGATTTTCAGCGGATAACCGTGGAGCTCGACGTCACGTCCGTAAGGACAAGTGGAACTTTTCATTCCCACCAGTGTAGTCGGCGCCATTTGTCCGCCGGTCATACCGTAGATTGCATTGTTGATAAAGATAATCGTGATATTCTCGCCACGGTTCAATGCGTGGATCGTTTCGGCTGTACCGATACAAGCCAAGTCACCGTCACCCTGGTATGTGAAAACGAGACGATCCGGCCATAGGCGTTTCACGGCAGTTGCCACAGCAGGCGCACGTCCGTGTGCTGCTTCCTGCCAGTCAATGTCCAGATAATTGTAGGCGAAAACTGCACATCCTACCGGAGAGATTCCCACCGTTTTATCTTCCATGCCCATTTCCTCTATCACTTCGGCTATGAGCTTGTGTACCACGCCGTGACTGCAACCCGGGCAGTAGTGCATGGCATTATCGTTCATCAGAGTCGGTTTCTTGTAAACCAGATTCTCGGGTTTGATTATTTCTTCTTTAGTCATAACTTCTTCTCCTTATCTGTTGGTGAACCGTATAAAAAACTCCATTAGCTTGACAAAGATTGCCGCGCCGCATACGTAGATAAACATTTTAAAGTCTTCCTTTCCTACAACAAAGTAGGTGATAATAGCCGCAAGAGCCAATATCATAAAAAGGATGTTCAGTACGTTTCTTATTTTATCAGGATTCATCGTTTCGTTATTTGATTATTTTTTCTTCCAAAGCAGTTACAATCTCGTCCGGGTCGGGAACAATACCGCCGAGACGTCCGAAATGTTCTACCTTTACTTTACCGTTCACAGCCAGGCGGACATCTTCAATCATTTGTCCGGCATTCAGTTCTGTAACAAGCATACCCTTCACTTTGTCAGCGTAAGCAGCAATTGCTTTTGTCGGGAACGGCCATAATGTGATAGGACGAAGGATACCTACTTTGATACCTTTTTCGCGTGCCAGCTCCATGGCTTTTTGACCGATACGTGCCATTGAACCGAAAGCAATAATCAGATATTCTGCATCTTCGCAGTTTATTTCTTCGAAGCGTACTTCGTTCTTTTCAATTTCACGGTATTTAGCCTGGAAACGGAGATTGTTTATTTCCATAGCCTCCGGTTTCAGTTCCAGAGAAGTGATAATGTTCGGCTTACGGCCTTTAGCTTTTCCGGTAGCAGCCCATGGGCATTGTGCTATCACTTCTTCTTCCGTACGGCGTGGTTTCTGCGCCGGAAGAACCACTTTTTCCATCATTTGTCCGATCACACCGTCAGCGAGGATGATAGCTGGGTTACGGTATTTGAATGCCAGTTCGAATCCCAACGCAACGAAATCCGCCATTTCCTGTACGGACGCCGGAGCAAGAGCAATCAATTTGTAATCACCGTGGCCACCGCCTTTTACTGTCTGGAAATAATCTGCCTGACTCGGCTGGATAGTACCCAGTCCGGGACCGCCACGCATTACGTTGACAATCAGACAAGGAAGTTCGGCACCTGCGATGTAGGAGATTCCTTCCTGTTTCAGACTTACACCGGGACTTGAAGAAGACGTCAGCACCATTTTTCCGCTACCTGCGCCTCCATATACCATATTGATAGCTGCCACTTCACTTTCCGCCTGGAGTACTACCATGCCGGTTGTTTCCCACGGTTTCAGTTCGGCAAGCGTTTCCAACACTTCCGATTGGGGAGTAATAGGATAACCGAAGTAACCGTCCGCACCGCAACGGATAGCTGCATGGGCGATAGCTTCGTTTCCTTTCATTAATACAACTTCTTCTGCCATATTCTTTTCTTTTATTCTACTTTTACTTTATACACAGATATACATCCGTCCGGACAAACCGTTGCACACGAGCTACATCCGTTGCAGGTATCTTCTTTCACTTGCCAGGCATAGTTATAGCCTTTCATATTGACCTCTTTGTTGAGGGCGATTACATCGAGCGGACACGCCACTACGCACAGGTTGCATCCTTTGCAACGCTCCGTGTCGACTACGATTGCTCCTTTGATTTTTGCCATAATCTTTATTTATTACGTTATCTTTGAGTTCGATTACTGATTAAACATATCTTTTATTGATTGAACATATCCTTGTGGTAGAAGTTGAGGATATCTATTACCATTTTTCTTGCCTGAACGGCAGGACCTTCCGGATTGATATCAATGGCAAACTGGTAATTATCCAGTGCCTGTTTCCAATCTCCTTTTTTCCGGTAGGCATTTCCCCGTAAATAGTAAAGAGTATCTTTCTCTTTTTCGACAGAAGTGTCTTGGAGAAGCTGGTCCAATTGCTCAATCGCTGTGTCCACGTCCCCTTGATTGATAAGCTCTTTTAGGTTGTCTATTTGCTCCATTTCTTTCGTCTTTCGGGATTCTGAAACGCAAAGATAGTTTTTATTTATGTAAATGGGGCAAACGTGGACGGAAATTTGCAACGTTTTGAGTTTATTGCATATTAGATGAATAAATAATTAAAAGTGGTTTGATTGACCTGTATTTCACGTTTGGGGTGGTTGTAGGTCACAGTAGATTACAAAGGTACGGAAGAAAGTGAAGAGGTAAGGATGATATAAAGTTTTGATATGTCCTTGTATATATTGAAAGATACCGTATTTTTGTGCATATATTAAATAAGATAGGTTATGCTGGATGTTATTCTGATTATAGTAAGCGCCCTCTGCATGATAGCCGGGTTGGCCGGCTGTGTGCTTCCGTTCCTCCCCGGTCCTCCCATAGCATATTTGGGACTGGTATTTCTTCATTTTACAGATAAGGTACACTATACTCCGACACAGTTGATAATCTGGCTGTTGATTGTAGCCGTGGTGCAGGTGTTGGACTACTTTACTCCGATGCTTGGCA
Organism: Bacteroides sp. 43_46; assembly: GCF_001915455.1. Classification (NCBI taxonomy): domain Bacteria; kingdom Pseudomonadati; phylum Bacteroidota; class Bacteroidia; order Bacteroidales; family Bacteroidaceae; genus Bacteroides; species Bacteroides sp. 43_46. Next base: position 125,345 of record NZ_MNQN01000143.1, read on the forward strand.
GTAAGTATAGTGGTGGTAGTAAATGGGGAAATTGGGGATGCATAATCGGGACCCTTGTCGGACTTCTTTTCTTGCCTTGGGGTGTTATTCTCGGTCCGTTTCTGGGAGCAGTGATTGGTGAATTGCTTGGCAATAAAGAGTTCTCGCAAGCACTCAAATCAGGAGTAGGCTCATTAATCGGATTTATACTGGGCACTTTGTTGAAGTTTGTTGTCTGCGGTTACTTTTGCTATCAGTTTATCCTCGGATTTATCAAGTGATACTGATAGAAAAAACTGTGTTTTTGTACGCTAAGCGTTTCTTTTTCTACATCAAGTATGCAGTCAGTAATGAAAAGGACTTGACAAACGCATTTTTATGTTGTATATTTGTAGAAGTTACGTGCAGTAAAACTATAAATTAAAATTTGAAAATGAAAGAAAGTAATCCATATAAGCGTCTATATTTAATTATAATAAAGTGTAATATTACAACAGATGTCCTAGGTGATACTTCTGGAATTTAGGGTATAACTAATCCCTTCAAAGGCTTAAGGCTGCAATCTATTACAGGTTTTGCAGCCTTTTTTGTTGTGTAAATTCTAATATAAGCTACTGCAATGCCTTTTGAAAGTTTATAATAAACTCTATACCCGTTTATAATAAACGATGAATGTTTTTATTATAAACTTAAAAAAAGTTTGTGTATGAAGGATAAACTATTTTCAATGGATTATGAAAGCGAAAAAACAAATGAATGTTTTTGGGACATTTAAGTGGTAAATATTGAATACATATTTCCCGGATATACGCTTGGATTACTCAAAAAAAATAGAGGCAGCTATTTTATTTGAGGTGATCCCCCGAATAATAATAGCTGCCTTATTTTGTAAGTCTTTTCAGGCTTATTTTATTGGAATCTTATTTATACGGTTCTGGTGGCGTCCCCCTTCAAACTGTGTGGAGAAGAACTCTGTCAGAATCATGTCCGCCTCTTCAGTACTGATGAAGCGACCCGGCATTACCAGGATATTGGCGTCATTGTGCTGACGGGCGAGGTGCGCTATTTCTGCATTCCAGCAGAGTGCGGCACGAACTCCCTGATGTTTGTTCAGCGTCATATTGATTCCGTTTCCACTGCCGCAGATAGCGATACCGGGATAACATTCACCCGATTCTACTGCAAGGGCCAGCGGATGAGCATAGTCCGGATAGTCTACACTTGCGGTAGAGTTTGTTCCGAAGTCTTTGTAAGCCCAGCCTTTTGCTTCCAGCCAACCGCGAACATATTCTTTCAGTTCAAAACCGGCGTGGTCGCATGCTAATCCGATTGTTTTCATTAGAGCATTGCTTTTACTTGGTTATATACGTTTTCAGCAGTAAATCCAAGTTTCTCATCCAATACTTTATAAGGAGCGGAGAAACCGAAAGATTCCAATCCCCAAACCTTACCGTGGCAACCTACCAGACCTTGAAGAGTGACAGGCAAACCGGCAGTCAGACCGAAGATTTTAGCTTCTGACGGAAGGATTGATTCCTGATATTCTTTAGGCTGGCTACGGAACAACCCTTCGGAAGGAGCAGATACGATACGTACCTTTATACCGTCTTTGCGAAGTAATTCAGTGCCGGCCACCAGTGTAGCAACTTCCGAACCGGAAGCTACCAGGATAACGTCCGGGTTCTCATCTGAACCAGCTACGATATAAGCACCCTTGGTGGCTTGTTCGTAATCAGTTCCAGCCGGAAGATTAGCGATGTTCTGACGAGAGAAAATCAATCCTGTCGGAGTAGACATATTTTCCATAGCCAGTTTCCATGCGATTGTGGTTTCTTCTACATCTGCCGGACGGAGTACCAACATAGAATTGTGTCCCTTATGGTTTTTCAGTTTTTCCATTAAACGGATCTGTACTTCCTGTTCTACCGGTTCGTGAGTAGGACCGTCTTCACCCACACGGAATGCATCGTGTGTCCAGATGAATTTCACCGGTTGTTCCATCAGGGCAGCCATACGTACGGCAGGTTTCATGTAATCGGAGAATACGAAGAAGGTACCGCAAGCAGCGATAACACCCCCATGAAGTGACATACCGATACAGATACAAGCCATTGACAATTCGGATACACCGGCTTGGAAGAATGCCCCACTGAAATCACCTTTCTTGAAAGAATGTGTTTTCTTCAGGAAACCGTCCGTCTTGTCGGAGTTGGAAAGGTCGGCAGAAGCTACAATCATGTTTTCTACTTGTGTAGCAAGTGCTCCCAATACAGTTGCAGAGGCTGCGCGGGTTGCGCCACCTGCTTTTTGTTCGATAACAGACCAGTCTACTTTCGGAGCTTTTCCGGAGAAGAAAGCTTCCAGTTTGCAGGCCAGTTCTGGATTTGCTTTTGCCCATTCGGCTTTTACTGCATATCTTTCTGCTACGATTTTCTTCAGTTCTTCTGCACGTTTGGCATACAGTTCGGCTACTTCCGGGAAAATGACGAACGGGTTGGCCGGATCACCATTCAGGTTCTTGATTGTATTTACATAAGCGTCGCCACCGAGCGGAGCACCGTGAGTAGCACAGTTGGCTTCGTAGCTGCTGCCGTCTGCCTTACGTGCACCTTTACCCATTACAGTCTTACCGATAATCAGCGTCGGACGTTCTTTTTCAGCCTGTGCTTCTTTGATAGCGGCACGGATTTCGTCAGGATCGTTACCGTTGATGCTAAGTACGTTCCAGCCCCATGCTTCATATTTCATGGCAGTGTCTTCAACGGTCACATCTTTCGTTTCGGTAGAAAGCTGGATGTCGTTGGAGTCATAGAACATAATCAGATTGTCTAGACCCAGTGCACCGGCAATGCGTCCGGCACCTTGAGAAATTTCTTCTTGGATACCACCGTCGGAGATGTAAGCATAGATTGTCTGGTTCATCACCTCGTTGAACCGGGCTTTGAGGAATTTGGCAGCAATAGCGGCACCTACTGCGAAGGTGTGTCCCTGCCCCAACGGACCGGAAGTATTTTCTATACCGCGCATGATGTCTACTTCAGGATGTCCCGGAGTAGGGCTTCCCCATTGACGGAATTCTTTCAATTCATCCAATGTGAATTTACCTGTCAATGCCAATGTGGAATAGAGCATGGGAGACATGTGACCCGGATCGAGAAAGAAACGGTCACGTCCTTCCCAGCGGGGATTTTCAGGATCGTATACTAGAAACTCAGAAAAGAGTACATTTATAAAGTCAGCACCACCCATGGCACCACCCGGATGACCGGAATTGGCTTTTTCAACCATTGAAGCAGCGAGAATACGGATGTTATCCGCTGCACGATTCATAAGTTTATTATCGTTCATATCATTAAAATTTAATTGATTTCTGTCAGATTGTTGGCAAAGATAACTCTTTATGTGGATTTAACAATCCTAAAGTGCTATCTTTTTTATTACCAATTCAACAGTCTTTTTGTTTGTGGTACAATAAGTATTTGCCCTTAAATTACTGTAACTCTAATGTAACAATAGATTTAGCAGGAAGTTTCACCTTCATTGTGCCTTTATTGATTTTTACCTCTTTGAAGGGTGCCGGTTTTACAATATTAGGATTTTCAAAAGAATTGTGATCAGTCAGATTTGCCGAAGTAAGGATTTCGCCGACTGCTTTTTTGCTTTTATATTTCCCGGATTAACCGTGATTTCCTGTGCGGTTGTCGCGTACATTTACCTTTTCGCATTCCAGGTCGATCGGAAGAGCGATTTAGTTGAGTAACCGTATTTCGTAAATAGCAGGTGTCCACTCGGTTCCGTCGGGGACAAAGCGTATCGGGCAGCTACCTGTACTTAGTTTTCGGGGCAACAGATAGGAGAGAGTGATAAAACCGTCCTTGTCTGTTTCGCTGATAGCAGGATGAACTGTTAACTTCTCATTATTCAGTAGAATGGTAACTTTGTTACGATCGTTTTTCCGTATTGTAATCATCAGGCGGCCGGCTTCTTTCTTTACTTTCAGATGATAGCTGAACCAACCTTTGGCACGGCGGAAATGACGGTCGTTATCAGTTCCGGTTTCTGCTTGCTCATATTGGATGCTATGATCGGACTCCGGTTGCTGTTCTCCCGGGAAAATCAGGTCAATCGTCTGATTAGCCAGTTCGGTGGCTTTTTGTTCAGCCATTGCCATTTCTTTCTGAATAGCTTTGAACTGTTCTTCGCTTGCCTGGCGGAAGTAGACAGCATAACGGGTATTGTGTAAACGGAAGAATGGGACAAGTTCCAAAGGCTTGTTTTGTGCCGGATAAACGTTTCCGTTGAAGCTGAATGATAACCGGTCTCCGTTGTTCTTATGGATAGAATTACGGATTGAATCGGGAGTTCCGATCAACGCCGGTACTTCCTGCAAAGGTATTTGTTTGCCATGAGCAATGTGTCCGCCACGGCTGTCGTCTGCATATAAACCGTCAAGATGTTCGGTGCCTGTGGAAGCTGCAAGGACGATAGGACCGTATGAGAAGGCATAATAGTCTTTCTTGTCGGGGATCTGTTCCACGCTGACTCTCATCGGCAAGTTGAAAGTAACTACATCTCCTTTTTTCCATTTGCGGGAGAAATGAAGATAGTGACTTCCTTTTCCCGTGATAATAACCTTCCTTTTCCCATTGATTTTGACATAATAACTTTTGGATTGGTTAGCCCATTCCGGCATGCGTATTGCTAAAGTTTGTTGCTTTTTAGGGGCTTCATCAATTCGTAACGTTACTTTTCCGTCATCGGGAAAACGGGTTTCTTGTGTCAAAGTGAGCCCCTGTTCTTTCCAGGTCAGCTGTGACGGAATAAAGAGGTTGACATATAACGTGTCTTTCTGATGTGCATAAATAAACTCACCATACTTGGTGTGATTTTCCAGTCCTGAACCTACGCAACACCACATCGAGGTTTCCGGCTGTGAGTAAACCCGGTAATGTCCGGGACGCATGGGGGTGAAATAAACAAATCCGCCATTGTCCGGTTCTTGTGACGCTAAGATATGGTTATAGAGTGCACGTTCGTAGTAGTTCACGTAATTGGGGTCCGGTTCATTCGCATTATATGGATTTTGGGAGTTCTGATAAAGCATTTTAGTCAGCCGGAGCATATTGTAAGTATTACAGGTTTCCGGTCCTTGCACATCATTGAGCATGGATGTGAAGTTATCTGTCGGGTGGAAATGCTCGCGTACACTGTTTCCTCCGATACATACGGAACGGTGATTGACAACCGTATTCCAGAAGAAGCGGGCGGCGTGATCCCATTCGGCTGCATGATTCCAATCTTTATCATTTTGTGAAAGTTCGGCTACCCGTTTATATCCGATAACTTTCGGTATTTGCGTATTGGCGTGCATACCTGTCAGTCGGTCTTCATCTTTGATAAGCGGGTCAAGAATGATTTTGTGTGAAAATCGGCGGGCCAGTTCCAGATATTTCTTATCGCCTGTAATCTCTGCTACATCTGCAAAAGTCTCATTCAATCCTCCATGTTCGCTGCGAAGCATATCTTGCATTTGTTCGTCGCTGAGACCGGAAGTGATGTCAATCATCCAGTCGGTGAAGTCAATCAGCATTTGGCGGGCGAGTTCGCTACCTGCGTAGAGATAGGCATCACGCAATCCGGCATAAGTTTTGTGTATATTATAAAGAGGCACCCATTTGCCGTTAAGGTCGAAACCTCCGGCACGGATATTGCCTGTTTTAATTTCTTTCCAGAGTTGGAGACTTCCCGGAGTTCCTCCGATAAATCCTGTGCCGACAGCTTGTTGTGCACGGTGTAACTCATCCAACATATAGTTGAGGCGATTGTAAACAGCAGTATCTCCGGTGGCGGCATACATCATGGACAAGGCAGAAATATAATGTCCGCCGATATGTCCGTCCAATCCGGTATTTTCCCAGTTGGTATAGCTTGGGGCTTTAGGCGTTAGTCCTGCTTCACGAAGGAAAGGGGCGAGCAGGCGGTCGGGGTTTAAAGCAAGTATATAATGTAAATCAGTCTGTTGGGCTTGCAGAAACGGACTATCCAATAGTTTCACATTCTGTAGAGGGAAGTAAGATACCTGTGGAGCGTTTTGTGCTTTAGCCAGTGAGGTGGATAAGATAAATGCGAGTATGAGCGAGGTGGCTTTCATAATAGTTAGAGTAATAATGATTTTTAGCGTCGATATAACGAGCCTGTAAAATGCCCGCTAACTTTTAGCATCGATTTAACAAGCTTGCAAAATCAGCCCGCACAATTAGCGGGCGTTTTGCAAACTTGTTTGACTTTGGCAGAAAATTTTATTTGAATCTGACGGCTGCTTCCTCAATAGGCAATCCTGCCTTGTAGCTTTCGATGTATGCGTTAAAGCCGGCTACATCTTCGGGCGTAGGTGATACCTCGATACCCGCGTCGCCGGCAAATACATTTTCATCCAGAAAATCGGCAAGGGATTGTTTCTTATCATTGTTCACAAGGTAAGAACCCAATAGGGCAATACCCCAGGCGCCGCCTTCACCGGCTGTTTCCATGACTGAAATCGGTGAATTGATAGCTGCCGCAAGTATTCTTTGGCCTACTCCCTTTGTTCTGAATAGTCCTCCGTGTCCTGTAATTCTGTCTACTTTGACTTTTTCATCGTTGAACAGGATATCGTTGCCAATCTTGAGAACTCCGACCGAGGCATATAAATGAGTCCGCATAAAGTTTGCCAGGCTGAACTTATCATTTGCCGAACGTATAAACAATGGTCTTCCCTCGGCAAGTCCCGTTACAGGTTCTCCTGAAATGTAATTGTATGAGAGGAGACCTCCGCAGTCAGTATCACCTGTGAGGGCAATATTGTAGAGCTTGCTGTAAATCTCATCCATATTTACGGGGATACCCAGGAGTTCCTGATATTCTTTGAACAGGTTGACCCATGCGTTGAGGTCGGATGTACAGTTGTTGCAGTGTACCATGGCTACGAGGCTTCCGTCAGGAGTTGTAACCATGTCGATCATTTCGTAGGGTTTTGACAACTCTTTCTCCAATACAATCATGGAAAATGAGGAAGTACCTGCCGATACGTTTCCGGTACGCTGCTTGACTGCATTGGTTGCAACCATGCCGGTACCGGCATCTCCTTCCGGCGGACAGACCGGTATTCCTGCCTTCAAATGGCCGGATACGTCGAGCTTTCTGCTGCCTTCCGGTGTAAGGACACCGGCGTTTTCGCCTGCCGACAGTACTTTGGGCAAAATATCCTCAAGTTTCCAGTTATATTCTTTAGGAGCAATCAGATTGTCGAACTTCTCCACCATTTCAGCAGAATAGTTGTTGGTAGCCGGGTCTATGGGGAGCATTCCCGATGCATCTCCTATGCCCAATACTTTTTCACCTGTTATTTGCCAATGTACATAACCTGCAAGGGTTGTCAGGAATTTGATGTCTTTGACATGCGTTTCGTTGTTCAGGATAGCTTGGTACAAGTGGGAAATGCTCCACCTCAGAGGGATGTTATAGACAAATAGCTCCGATAGTTCTGCTGCCGCCCGGCCTGTATTGGTGTTTCTCCAAGTACGGAAAGGCACGAGAATTTCCTCTTTCTCGTTGAATGGCATATAACCATGCATCATGGCACTGACGCCGATAGCCGCCAGACTCTCGATTTCTATGCCGTCATATAACTTCTTCACATTCGAACGAAGGTCAGCGTAGCAATCTTGCAATCCGGACCAAATGGATTCAATACTGTACGTCCAAAGCCCGTCGACTAACTGATTTTCCCAAGTGTGGCTGCCTTGGGCAATAGGCTTGTTTTTCCGGTCTATCAGAACTGCTTTGATTCGTGTTGAACCGAGCTCTATACCCAGAATGGCTTTGCCTGTTTCTATTGTTGATTTAGCATCTAATTTCATGTCGAAATCACTATTTAAGGTTTAGCAAAGTGCTTTATTCAACATATAATAAACCTCATTCATGCGCAGTTCTTTCTTGAAGAAGCTGATTGTGGTATCTTTGTTGATATGTACCATTTCAATCCCTGCGATCTCAGCATAATCTTCCCAATATTCGGCTGTCAGGTCGTAAGAGAAGCAAGAGTGGTGAGTTCCACCGGCGAGAATCCATGCACCTGCACCTACTTCAAAGTCGGGCATCGGAATCCAAAGTGCGGAAGCAACCGGTAATTTAGGAAGCGGTTTCGGTTCGATGCATTCCACATCGTTTACAATCAGGCGGAAACGGTTGCCCAGATCCACTACGGTAGCAGTACATCCTGTACCTACTTTTGAGGTGAATACAAGGCGGGCAGTCTGGCTCTTGCGGATACCTATGCCGAGGAAGTGTACTTCCAGACGCGGTCTGTTGGCTGCGATGAGCGGACAAACTTCCAACATGTGCGATTGCAGGATAGAACTTTGAGCACCGTCGAAATTCAATGTATAGTCTTCGAGGAAAGAACATCCCTTCGGAAGTCCCTGATTCATCACCCATACGGTACGATAAAGAGCAGCCGATTTCCAGTCACCTTCAGCGCCGAATCCATAACCTTCTGCCATAAGGCGTTGAGAAGCCAGTCCCGGGATTTGGTCGAAACCATTATGTTCCAGGTCGCCCAAGTCGTCAAAGTTGGTAGTGAAGCCTTTGGCCCCTTTAGCTTTCAGGATAGCGCGGAGAGCTAATTCTGCTTTTGCGGCGTTCCATACTTTCTGATAAGCTTCCGTCGATTTGTCTTCCAGAGAAGATTCATGATCGTATTCCTTGAAATACGTCGCTACCAATGCATCCACATCAGCGGCTTTGATTTCTTTGTGGTATTCCATTAGTTCGCTTACCGGACAATAGTCTACGTGATAACCCATACGTTGCTCGGCTTCTACCTTGTCTCCGTCGGTTACAGCCACATTATTCATCTGGTCGCCGAAACGGATAATCAGCATGTCCTGTGAATCTGCCCAGCCTGCACATACACGCATCCAGACAGCGATCTTGTGCAGCGTGTTTTCGTCTTTCCAGTAACCTACCACCACTTTACGGCGGATACGCATACGGGTGCAGATATGGCCGAATTCGCGGTCACCGTGAGCCGATTGGTTCAAGTTCATGAAGTCCATATCCATTGTGTCCCAGGGGATCTCCTTATTGAACTGAGTATGCAGGTGCATCAACGGTTTCTTCAACTGTTGCAAACCGTGAATCCACATTTTTGCCGGAGAGAAAGTATGCATCCATGTGATGACACCAATACATTTTTCATCATTATTGGCTGCTTTGAAAACAGTCTCCACTTCTTTAGAAGAATTGGCTGTTCCTTTATACACTACTTTTACAGGTAGTTTACCGGATTCATTCAATCCATTTACCATTTCGTTAGAATGTGCGTCTACTGCGATTACTGCGTCACCTCCGTACAAAAGCTGTGCTCCTGTTACGAACCATACTTCATATTGATCAAATGCGTTCATATCTCTATTTAATTTTTAAGTTATAATTTTAGTTGTTTATTGTCCGTAATATGCATTCGGACCATGCTTGCGGCTGAAATGCTTTTCTATCAGCAGCGGGTTCATTGTTAAATTCGGATTTACGGTATAAGCGATACTTGCCATTTTGGCTACTTGCTCCATAACTACCGCGTTGTGTACTGCATCCTGTGCGTTTTTTCCCCAGGAGAAAGGACCGTGGTTTTTGACCAGTACTCCCGGTGTATGTACGGGATTCAATCCTTCAAAACGTTTCACAATAACATTTCCGGTTTCCAGTTCGTAGGCCCCTTTTACTTCTGCTTCCGTCATATCGGCCGTACAGGGGATAGCGTCGTGGAAATAATCGGCATGAGTTGTTCCTATATTCGGAATGTCGCATCCGGCTTGTGCCCATGCGGTAGCATAAGTAGAGTGGGTGTGTACGACTCCTCCGATTTCCGGGAATGCTTTGTAAAGTACTACGTGAGTAGGGGTATCGGAGGAAGGCTTCAGCCGCCCTTCGACGACTTTGCCTTCCAAATCCACTACTACCATATCTTCTGCTTTCATATCATCATAACTTACGCCACTGGGCTTGATTACTACCAGTCCCGTTTCACGGTCGATAGCAGAAACATTGCCCCAGGTGAAGATGACTAATCCATGCTTTACCAACTCAAGATTGGCATGAAATACTTTTTCTTTTAGTTCTTCCAGCATATTGATTATAATTTGAATTTCGGGTCTTTGCGATATGCCCTGCTGTTAAACTTATACAAGGCGGCACCACGTTTGGAACCCAGTTTGTCAATTTTATCAGTCTTTTCTATATAATCCATTTCGGCAACACGTTTGCGGAAATTTCGCTTGTCCATTGCTTCGCCGTAAATGGCCTCGTATAAGCTTTGCAGTTGGGATAACGTAAAGAGTTTCGGTAGCAGATTGAACCCGATCGGCTCTACCGATGCTTTCTGTTGCATCAGTTTCCGTGCTTTCTCCACCATTTGCGGGTGGTCGAAGATTAATTCCGGAAGTTCGTTGATGTTCACCCAGTAGGCATTGTGCTTCTGAACCAGTTTGCGGTCATACTCGTTGATGTTGATTAATGCATAGTAAGCAACAGAGATAACCCGTTCTCCCGGATCGCGGTCAATGGCTCCGAAGGTTCCCACTTGTTCCATATATACATTCTCTAATCCCGTAAGTTCTGCCAATACACGCTTGGCTGCGTCGTCCACGCTTTCGTCTTTTTGTACGAATCCTCCCATTAATGACCATTCGCCCATTGCCGGTTCGAAGTTTCTTTTCAGCAGTAACAGGCTTATTTCGCCTTCGCTAAAACCAAAGATAATGCAGTCGATACCGATGTAGAAGGTCGGATTTGAGCTATAATAGTTATTCATTGTTTTGTTGATATGAGTTTTTATTTAATTACCAGAAATACCAGTAGAATGCCCCCGTGATAGCCAGGATGATCACCGTGTGGATAATATCCCAGTGATTCCAGCTTGCACGTGTGGAAGCCTTTTGTTCTTTAGTAGCTGTACCGAATACCAGTCCCTGAATCTTTTCGGCAGTGGGAGCTTCTGTTGCCAGACTGACTACAATCACAACGATAATGCAGAACAGGAACATCCAACCGCAGAAGAACAGCCAGTTCATATCATAGAACAAATATTTGAATGTAGAATCTGCCACTTCACCTGCATTGCTGTAATATACCTTTGCACCGAGACGGGTCAGACCGATCACCATACCGGAAATCAATCCCCACATACCTCCTTGCGCAGAAGTACGTTTCCAGCAGATGCCCAGTAAGAAGGCTGCGGCAATGCCCGGAGCCAATACTGATTGAACGTCTTGCAAGTAGGTATAAAGTACATCGCCTACGCTACGCATGATAGGAATCCAGAGGATACCCAGGATAACGATTACCACAGTAGCAACCTGTCCGATACCGACCAGTTTCTTTTCCGAAGTCTGCGGTCTGAAACGTTTGTAGAAGTCGATAGTAAACAACATCGCTGACGAATTGAACAAAGAAGCCAGAGAACTCATCAAAGCAGCCAGAATACCACATACCACCAGACCTTTCACACCGGCAGGAAGTAATTTGGCTACCAATGTCGGGAATGCAGCGTCGGCATTTGCGGTTCCGTTTTCGAGCATCGGAAGAAAACCTTCACCACCGGCACCGATATATTTCTGGTGTAATGCGAACGCAATCATACCCGGAATCAGGAACAGAAATACAGGCAACAGTTTCAGGTAAGCACCGAAGATAGTACCACGGCGGGCTTCCATTTCGTTCTTTCCGGAGAGCACGCGTTGTACGATAAACTGGTCAGTGCACCAGTACCAGAAACCGATAATGGCAGAACCGATCAAAGCACCCAGCCAGGGGAAATTCGCGTCATCATTGCTACGGATCAAGTTTGTCATTGTATCACCGTAATCATTAACGGTAACTGCTCCGCAAACTCTCATCATTTCGTCCCAACCGCCTAATTCCTTAAAACCGAGAACAAGTATGATTAATGAACCCAACAATAGGATAGGGGTTTGAAGAACGGAAGTATAAAGTACCGATTTCATACCTCCGAAGATCGTATAGAGTGCGGTCAATACCACCAGCCCTATGGCAGCAATCCAGAAAAAGTCGATACCCCACAATTCTTTGATACCAAATACCTGTTGGAATACCAGGCCTCCGGCATATACCGTAACAGCTACCTTAGTCAATACATAACTAACCAAAGAGATAACCGACAAGATTGTACGTGATTGGGGATTGTAACGGCGTTCCAGAAATTCCGGCATGGTATATACCATGCTTCGTGTGTAGAAAGGAACGAATACCCACCCCAGAATCAAAATCATCCAACCTTGAATTTCCCAGTGTGCCATAGCCATACCACTTGAGGCTCCGGCTCCGGCCAGACCGATCAAGTGTTCCGAACCGATGTTTGATGCGAAAATAGAGGCACCGATCGCGAGCCATGTTGCGTCGCGTCCACCCAAAAAATAATCTGCAGAGTCATTCTGCTTTTGTCTGACTACCCAAACTATAATACCGATAAGAGCCAGAAAAAAGACTCCGATTACTAGCCAATCTAATGCTTCCACAATAAATCTGATTTATAAGTTAATATTATTTCTCTACGGAAAATTTGAAAATACATTCACTGTTATAAGTTTGTCCCGGGAGGAAATTGTCTGTATAGACCTGAATACCCGGTTCGTTGGTGTATACTTCTACTGTGATACCGCTTTCCGGGGAAGTCAGCTCGGAAGCCGGCTTGTTATTGCGTGCAACTAGCATTAGCACGGCAATTCCTGCAAGTAAGAAATGTTTTTTCATGGTTTTATTTTTAATGTAAATGAGATACTTATCTTGTTTTGAGTGTAAAAGTAACACTTTGTTTTGGTGTATCAAATACACTCTTGTATGTTGTGCAGCATAAAAGGTACATTTTTATATGAATTCGTATTATAAATGACGTGTCATAGCTGGGAAATCATGCAAATGAATGGAAATTGGTCCTTTTTGACTGATAAACGCCTGTTAATGGTGGGATCGGGCAAAGAGTGAATTAGGATTCTGATTATCTTTGCATTCATAACTAGATATAATTTTTTTTATTAAGAACCATGAGAAGATACACAGAAATCTTGGCTGTATTAGCCTTGTCTGCCGGAATGGCACTTCATGCGCAAACCAATGAAATGGTGATTCAAACCCGAAAGTTGGGAGCAGAAATCCAACCTACCATGTACGGGCTCTTTTTTGAGGATATTAATTATGCTGCTGACGGCGGACTTTATGCCGAATTGGTCAAGAACCGTTCATTCGAGTTCCCCCAACACCTAATGGGGTGGAAGACTTATGGAAAAGTAACATTGCAGGATGACGGCCCTTTTGAACGCAATCCTCATTATGTACGCCTTTCCGACCCGGGACATGGGCATAAACATACCGGACTTGACAACGAAGGTTTCTTCGGTGTCGGCGTCAAAGAAGGAGAGGAGTATCGTTTCTCCGTCTGGGCACGATTGCCACAGGGAGGTACGAAAGCAACATTACGTATTGAATTGGTCGATACCAAATCAATGGGCGAGCACCAGGCTTTTGCCACACAGAGTCTTGCGATTGATTCAAAAGAATGGAAAAAATATCAGATAATTCTGAAACCCGGTGCCACAAATCCTAAAGCAGTGCTCCGCATTTTCCTTACCTCTAAAGGAACCGTAGATTTGGAACACATTTCTCTTTTTCCGGTAGATACCTGGAAAGGGCATGAAAACGGACTTCGTAAAGATCTGGCCCAAGCGTTGGCAGATATTCATCCGGGAGTCTTCCGTTTCCCCGGCGGTTGTATTGTGGAAGGGACGGATTTGGCAACCCGTTATGACTGGAAGAAGTCGGTAGGTCCGGTAGAGAATCGTCCTTTGAATGAGAATCGCTGGCAATATACGTTTACCCACCGTTTCTTCCCTGATTATTACCAAAGCTACGGATTGGGATTTTATGAATACTTCCTGTTGTCCGAAGAAATGGGGGCGGCACCGCTTCCTATTTTGAATTGCGGATTGTCCTGTCAATATCAGAATAGTGACCCGAAGGCTCATGTCGCTGTTTGCGACTTGGATAGTTATATTCAGGATGCGCTCGACCTTATAGAATTTGCCAATGGTGATATAAATACAACTTGGGGAAAAGTACGTGCCGATATGGGACATCCGGCGCCTTTCAATCTGGAATTTATCGGTATTGGGAACGAACAGTGGGGAGAAGAGTACCCCGAACGCCTCGAACCGTTTATCAAAGCTATTCGCAAAGTTCATCCGGAAATCAAGATTGTAGGAAGTTCCGGCCCGAATTCCGAAGGAAAAGACTTTGATTACCTATGGCCTGAAATGAAGCGTCTGAAAGCCGATTTGGTAGACGAACATTTTTATCGGCCCGAAAGCTGGTTTCTGGCTCAGGGGGCGCGTTATGATAATTACGACCGTAAGGGGCCGAAAGTCTTTGCCGGCGAATATGCCTGCCACGGAAAGGGCAAGAAATGGAATCATTTCAATGCTGCTCTGCTTGAAGCCGCTTTTATGACCGGATTGGAGCGTAACGCAGATATTGTGCATATGGCTACCTATGCTCCTCTTTTCGCCCATGTGGAAGGTTGGCAGTGGCGCCCGGATATGATCTGGTTTGACAACCTGAATTCCGTGCGTACTGTAAGCTACTATGTACAGCAACTGTATGCTCAAAATAAAGGAACTAATGTGCTTCCGCTTACCATGAACAAGAAAAGTGTGACAGGAGCCGAAGGGCAGAATGGGCTTTTTGCCAGTGCCGTATACGATAAGGACAAGAATGAACTGATTGTAAAGGTTGCCAATACTTCAAATACTGCCCAGTCAATCTCTTTGAACTTTGCCGGATTGAAGAAACAAGACGTATTATCGAATGGCCGCTGCATCAAGCTTCGTTCACTTGATTTGGATAAGGATAATACGCTTGAACAACCTTTTGCCATCACTCCTCAAGAAACTGCGGTGTCTGTTGAAGGTCATGTGTTTACAACCGAGCAGGAACCGAATACTTTTGCTGTTTATAAATTTACAAAGAAATGACGATAAGGTTTGTTAGATAATAGATTTAAGTCTTAATTGTTAATTGAAAAGAAAGGGCGGCTTCCGTAATGGAAACCGCCCTTCTTGATTATTTATATCGGATAATTTCTTATTCCAATCTGCGTGAACCGTCACCGATTACCACGTCATACACTTTCGGGCTTCTGCCGAATTTAGCTTTGAATGCTTCTTTTGTCTTTTCAACGAAGTTGTCATACAATTCGTCTTTAACAAGGTTGATAGTACAACCGCCGAATCCGCCACCCATAACGCGTGAACCGGTTACACCGTATTCTTTAGCGCAGTCGTTCAGGAAGTCGAGTTCTTCACAGCTTACTTCGTACAGCTTGCTCATGCCGTGATGAGTTTCGTACATCTTCTGACCTACAGTTTCGTAATCATCTTTCTCCAGAGCATCGCAAACATCGAGTACGCGTTGGATTTCTTCGATTACGTATTCTGCACGCATATAATCTTCATCGCTGATGTCAGCCTTAGCTTCTTCCAACATTTCCATAGTACAGTCGCGCAGGAATTCAACGTGCGGATGTTTCTTCTGGATAGCGGCAACAGCAGCTTCGCAGCTCTGGCGGCGTTTGTTGTAAGCAGAAGAAGCCAGTTCGTGTTTAACAACTGAATCCATTAAAACCAGACGATAGCCTTCCGGGTGGAATGGGAAATACTGATATTCCAGTGAACGGCAATCCAGACGGATCAAGCTGCCTGCTTTACCGAATACGGAAGCAAACTGGTCCATGATACCGCAGTTCACACCACAGTAATTGTGTTCAGTAGCCTGACCCACTTTAGCCAGTTCGAACTTATCAATCTTGTTTTCACCGAACAGTTCGTTCAATGCAAAAGCATACGTACTTTCCAAGGCAGCAGAAGAAGACATACCTGCACCCAGAGGCACATCACCGGAGAAAGCAGTATTGAATCCTTTTACGTCTACGCCGCGTTTAATCATTTCACGGCATACACCGAAGATATATCTTGCCCAGCTTGCGCGTGGAGCGTCTTCTTCGTTCAGACCGAATTCTACATAATCTTTCAAGTCGATAGAATAAGCTCTTACTTTATCAGTACCGTTCGGTTTGATTTCGGCAATCATACCTTTGTCTACTGCACCCGGAAATACGAATCCGCCGTTGTAGTCAGTGTGTTCGCCAATCAGGTTAATACGTCCCGGAGAGGCATATATAAATCCTGTAGTACCATCGAAATGTTTAATGAAGCGACTTCTTACGTGTTCTATATCCATGATAATTTAATTTTATAAGGTGAATAAATTGAGTTCAGTAATAGATTATTCTACCGGAATATCTTTATTGACATTTTTGCAACCTACCAGACCGTAGTACAGCAAATATGCCAAAGCAGCAATGATTACCCAGTAACTTGGCATGAAACCGGCAACATCAGCTACCCAGCCCTGAAGTACAGGCAGGATACCTCCACCGCAAACCAGTACCATAAACAGACCGGAAGCAGCAGCAAGATATTTACCCAATCCTTCTACAGCAAGGTTGAAGATACCACCCCACATGATAGAAGTACAGAAACCGACTAATACCAGGTACATTGCGTTGATAGGAACTTCGGCAAAACCGAATGACAAACCGCCTGTCTCACCTTGTTGGAGTACGGGCAAGTTAACCAATGTTCCTGTGGAGGAGAAGATAGCAAGGAATACTAAAATTAATCCCAGAGCAGATGTAAAAGTAAGCATCGCTTTACTGGAGATTTTAGCGCCAAGTGAAGCACCTGCCAGACGACCGACCAACATCAGGAACCAATAAGTTCCTACCACGAAACCGGAGATAGTAGAAGCAATGCCGGCACCGCCTTTTTCTACAGGGTCGGTAAGGAACAGGTTCAGAGTACCCGGTACGCCTACTTCAATACCTACGTATACAAAGATAGCGATAGCACCTAATACAAAGTGGCGGAACTTCAAAGCACCTTTCATCAATGTGCTGATCGGTTCTGTTGTGGTAGCAGCATTCGGTTCCGGAATACGTACAAATAAAAGTACGAAGAATGCGAAAGCAAACACGGCCATTGCTGTATACATTACAGGGAAAATCTGGGAAATAGTAGCTTTTTCGATAGAACCGGCGATCAGGATACCAACGAACATCGGAGTAATGGTAGCCATTACAGAGTTGAAAGAGCCACCCACCTGGATAAGTTGGTTACCTTTGTTACCTTCACCACCCAATTTGTTCAACATCGGGTTTACTACAGTGTTGAGCAAACACATAGAGAAACCTGCAACGAATGCACCGATCAAATAAACGGCGAAAGCCATTTCCGGGCTTGAATGGCCGGATAAGAACTGGATACCTACGCCTACAAAACCGATAGCTACTGCGATCAGTGCAGTCTTCTTATATCCAACGCGTTGCAACAAGATGCCGCTCGGAATACCCATTACTGCATACGCGATGAAGTTTCCGAAGTTTCCTAGCATACCTAGTGCGTTCGATACGTCGAACTGGTTTTTCAACACGATACCCATAGGAGCAGCGAGGTTGGTAACAAATGAAATCATACCGAAAAGGAAAATCATCGTAATGATTGCAATGATTTTTCCATTCTTTTTTTCTTGTGTCATGGTTCAAAAAAAATGTTAGTTTATAAAATTAGGTTAGTTATTTTTTAGTTGTTATTCTTCTACATCAAATTTGTAAACTGTGATTTGTTGGTATTCATCACCCGGCAGCAGGGTAGCCGACGGGAAATGCGGTTTGTTAGGAGTATCCGGGAAACATTGTGCTTCAAAACAGATAGCGCTTCTTGCCGGGAATGTAGCGCCGTGTGCGCCTTCGAATCCGTTCAGCCAGTTGCCTGTATAAAGTTGCACGCCTGCTTCGGTAGTGTATACTTCCATGATACGGCCGCTTTCAGGATCTTTGCAGGTAGCGGCGAGGTCGAGCGAACCGCTTTCTGTTTTGTTCAATACGTAGCAGTGGTCGTATCCGGCACCGAATATCAATTGCTGGAATTTATCGTCGATACGTTCGCCTACGGTATGCGGAGTGCGGAAGTCCATAGGAGTTCCTTCCACTTTGGCGATTTCTCCGGTTGGGATAGAAACTTCATCGATAGGTGTATAGAAATCAGCGTTGATAGTAACGATGTTGTTGTTGACGGTAGGAGTCGGATTGGAGATGCCGGCGAGGTTGAAGAAACCGTGGTTAGTGAGGTTTACAACCGTTGCTTTGTCAGTAGTGGCGCGGTATTCGATAGTCAGTGCATTCACTTCATTTTCCAGTCGGTAGGTCATTTCTACTTCCAGATTACCGGGGAATCCCTCTTCGCCGTCGGCAGAAACATAATTGAATTGCACGGTGCTTTCATCAATCTGGATTGCGTCCCATACACGGGCGTGGAAACCGGTAGGTCCTCCGTGCAAGGAGTTAGGGCCGTTGTTGATTGTGAGTTCATGTTCTTCGCCGAACAAAGTGAATTTTCCTTTGGCGATACGGTTGCCATAACGTCCGATAGTTGTACTCAGGAAAGGTTCCGGGCTGTTGATTACATGGTCAATGCTGTCGTGTCCGAGAATCACATTAGCATACTTACCGTTTTTGTCCGGTACCATAATCGAAAGAATGGCGCACCCGTAATTCGTTACGGCCACTTCCATTCCCTTTTTGTTTTTAAGGATAAATAAATCTGTTTTTTTATCATTTATATCCTTTTGAAAATCTTTCCGGCTGAGCCCTGAAAGATTTCCCTCTGTTGGGAATGTGTTATTCATGTCTGGTATTATTAAAATTTTCCTGCAAATAAAGGCAAATTCTTTCTTACTCACAAATTATTCGGACTAAATATAGCAGGTGCTTTAGGAAAGTTTAGCGTTATTACTTTAATGTTCCTATTCTTTTTGGTATGTTTTTTTTCAAAAAGATTTTTATCGTCCTTTTCTTAAAACTAAACTATTTTTTGTATGTTTGCTCCCGGATTCATGCAATCCGAGCGAATTTAATCTAAGTTTATAACAAGAAAAACAAAAATGTATCCATTAAAATTCGAACCAATTCTGAAGCAGACGCTTTGGGGGGGCGACAAAATTATTCCGTTCAAGCATTTGAATTCAGACTTGAAAGGAGTAGGAGAAAGCTGGGAGATTTCCGGCAGGTTTAACCCTTGCCGACATGGTGAGAAGGTATCGCGAGGAACTGGTAGGTGAAGCGAATTATGCCCGTTTCGGAAACAAATTTCCATTACTCATTAAGTTTATTGATGCCAAGCAGGATTTGTCCATTCAGGTACACCCGGCCGATGACCTTGCGAAAAAACGTCACAACTCAATGGGTAAAACAGAAATGTGGTATGTGGTAGATGCTGACAAAGGAGCTAAATTGCGTTCGGGATTTTCTGAACAGATTACTCCGAAAGAATATAAAGAACGCGTATTGAACAATACGATTACCGATGTGCTGCAAGAGTACGAGATTCATCCGGGAGATGTTTTCTTCCTTCCTGCGGGACGTGTACACAGCATTGGTGCGGGGGCGTTCATCGCTGAAATTCAGCAAACTTCCGACATCACTTACCGTATCTACGACTTCAACCGTAAAGATGCGAACGGCAAAACACGTGAACTCCACACCGATTTGGCCCGTGAAGCTATCAACTACGAAGTATTGGATGATTATCGTACCAAATACGAACCGTTGAAGGATGAACCGGTAGAGTTGGTTGCCTGCCCTTATTTCACCACTTCTTTGTATGACATGACCGAAGAAATCAGTTGTGACTATTCGGAACTCGATTCATTCGTTATTTTTATTTGCATGGAAGGCTCATGCAAAATGGTGGACAATGAAGGCAACGAACTGACAGTAAATGCCGGAGAGTCTATTTTGCTCCCCGCTACCACTCAGGATATTACTATTACTCCTGAAAGTGCAAACGTGAAGTTGCTGGAGACTTACGTATAAAAGGATATTTCAGCTTCATTGAGATGAAGCTGTTACTTCGACAAGCATAAGGCTTCCACGGGTTGGAAGCCTTTTTTATAATATCTCATATTTCGGAAGAATTTTAGAAAGCTGTGCTTCATGACTGCTAAAGCATAGCTTTACAATCTCTAAAGCTATGCTTTAGCAGTTAAATAACGCCGCTTCATTTTGCAGACATAAATACAGTAAATACACCTTTTCAGGCTTTTCCACATACACACACACGCATGTATATAATAATGAGTTCTTCTTCAAATTACCACTAAATTTGAAGAAGAACCTAATAATGTAATTTAAAGTTCAGTTTCCAAAATACTTATGTCAAGTATCTATTTTCTATAATAGCTAAAAATTCGGAATAACTTGTTTGAAGGGTAATAGACAACGGTTGTTATGAGTTTCCGCCGTTTTATTCGTTTTTTTCTATATTACTATAACATGTGTGCGTGTGTAGGGGAAAGCCTGAAAAAGTGTACTTACTGTACTCGCTCACATTGAAATGTGTTACTGAAGTATATACTTCTACTTAATGAGAAGATCGAATTATCTTAAATTCCTGAAATACGTGCGCACCTTCCTCATAACTTTGACCCCCAACATCACACCGTCGAATATAGCCATGCCCGTATTGAATGAACGCATGATAGCATCTGCCTTGTTGTTAGCCGGAGCAATGGGGGCAAATATCTCGCGTGTTGTGGCTGTCATTGCTTTTTTCTGGGCATGTATCTCATTCAAAAGCTTCTTTTTGCGTAGGGATATTTCTTCTAATGTGAATTTCTGTGGTGTTTGCGCACTCATAATTTATTTATTTGAATCAGTTAAAAATAAATTGGCAAGGAAGTTCACCATAGGAGATATGATGAGTTGCTTGCGGAAAATAATAACAAGAGCGATGAGCAGAACGTTGATGCCTGCTATAATGGCAAAACTTGCCATGAGGCCGCCTACCAATGGTTCTAATACATAAGCCAGAGCAAAAAGCAGGTAAAACAGGGCTACCATGCCTAAGATGATAAGTACTAATACCATGATTAACGTTGAAAACAGGATAGTCAGTTTTTCCGTTAACTCTAATTTGGTGTATTCTTTTTGAAGTTCTAAATATTTCTTGAACTCGAAAAATAACTGCTGAAAATTCTCAATACTTTTATCGTCTGCAAACATGGTCGCTCTGTTTTAAATCCTTGGTTACTCACTTACTCTGCTATTTCTCCTTTCATTTCGGCTGCAATCTCGTCCACGAGATTTTCCATTTCACTACGGTTGAGCTTAATCCCTTTTTTACGAAGAATCTCGGCGATCTTGTGACGGGTATCTTCTCCTTTTTCAGGAGCAAATAGAATACCAAGGGCTGCGCCTACGGCTGCACCACCCAAAAAAGCTGCTAAAACATTCAATCCTTTCATAATGTATAATGTTTAAAATGATTATGATACAACAAATATAACATTTTTCTTCTAAGGTTGTTCAGTAAAACTAAAAAAAAGTGCATAGTTTTATATTTCTTTTTTTCTTTTATGGTTTAATCTTATTTAACGGACTTTGGAGACTAACCAATGGAAGTTAAGGCGTACTTTTGTCATTCAGTATTTATAATTTAAACATAATGGAAATAAAAACTGTTTTAATTACTGGCGCAACTAGCGGAATTGGTAAAGCTTGTGCCTGTAAGTTTGCCAAAGAAGGTTGGAATTTGATTTTGAATGCCCGTGATACTTCAAAGTTGGAGAAGCTGATATATGAGTTGGAAATGGAGTGTCCTAAACTGGTGACAAGGCCGCTTATTTGTGATGTACGTGACCGTGAACAGGTGAAGGCTGCACTGGAAAACTTGCCGGCGGACTGGAAAACGATTGATCTGTTGATTAACAATGCCGGACTGGTGATCGGAGTGGATAAAGAGTTCGAGGGTAGTCTGGACGAGTGGGACATCATGATTGACACGAATATAAAGGGATTGTTGACGATGACGCGTCTTGTGGTTCCCGGTATGATAGAACGCGGGCGGGGGCATGTGATCAATATCGGTTCTATTGCAGGTGATGCGGCTTACCCCGGGGGAAGTGTGTACTGTGCGACTAAGGCTGCTGTAAAGGCCCTTTCGGACGGACTTCGGATTGATCTGGTGGATACTCCGCTGAGAGTGACGAATATCAAACCGGGTATGGTGGAAACCAACTTCTCGGTGGTGCGTTACCGGGGTGACAAGCAGGCGGCTGATAATTTCTACAAAGGAATTCGCCCGTTGACCGGAGAGGATGTGGCTGAGACAGTTTACTTCGCTGCTTCGGCTCCCGAACATATTCAGATTGCGGAAGTGCTTTTAATGCCGACTAATCAGGCAACAGGAACGATTTCTTATAAGAAAAAGTCCGAATAAGCGTTTTTTCGCCGGATTTCTTTGCCGGATGATAAAATTTCTATTATTTTGTTGCCCGAAACTGAATATTGATAGACGAGAACATGAATTATTAATTAAAACAGAGTATAGGAATATGAGAAAATTGGTCGTATTAGGAATGGGAGTGTGCTTGGTGCTTGCTTTTGCATCTTGTAAATCCAGCGAAAGCGCCTATAAGAAGGCTTACGAGAAAGCAAAACAGCAAGAACTGGCAGAACCGCAAGTGGAAGCTCCGGTTGAGGTGACTCCGGTAGTGGCAGCTCCTGTGACAACACCTAAAGTAGCAGATACATCGGGTGTACGTCAGGAAAAGGTGACAGTTGTTTCCGGTAATGACGGTTTGAAAGATTATAGTGTAGTGGCCGGTAGCTTTGGTGTAAAAGCAAATGCCGAAGGATTGAAAGATTGGCTGGATGCACAAGGTTATCAGGCTACAATCGCATTTAACGCTGATAAGGCAATGTATCGTGTAATAGTTAGCTCATTTGCTGATAAGGCTGCTGCTGCTGACGCTCGCGATGCTTTCAAGGCTAAGTATCCGAATCGTTCGGATTTCCAAGGCGCTTGGTTGCTGTATCGTGTATATTGATTTCTTTTTGGTAATATATATTGGGAAGAACCAACGTTTTTTCCGAATAAGAAGGCGGTAACTGGGAAGTTACTGCTTTTTTGTTGAGAGAGAAAATGATGTTTCGTTTAGATATTTTTATCATTCTACTAAAAGAAGTTATAAATGTAGGTGGGGAAACTTTTATAGCAAAGAAAGTTTTTACTTTTGTCAACTCTTAATTTAGAGGATTTACAGCCTTGATATTAGTGAGGTGTTAATAAAGGAATTAAATGGAACAAAAATATGTAATGGCTGCTATCGATGCAGCATTGAAAGCCGGTGAAAAAATACTTTCTATTTATGATGATCCGGCATCGGACTTCGAGATAGAGAGAAAGGCTGATAATTCTCCTCTGACAATAGCAGACAGGAAAGCGCACGAAGCGATTGTGACTATTTTGAACGATACTCCTTTTCCTGTTCTTAGTGAAGAAGGAAAGCATCTGGATTATGAGGTTCGCCGCAAATGGGATACTTTGTGGATTGTTGACCCTCTGGATGGAACAAAGGAATTTATTAAACGCAATGGAGAATTTACGGTAAATATAGCCCTGGTGCAGAATTCAGTACCTGTGTTAGGCGTTATTTATGTGCCTGTAAAGAGAGTGCTTTACTTTGCTGTGGAAGGTATAGGAGCCTATAAGTGCTCCGGTATTGTCGCTCCGGTAGGGAAAGGGACGACATTACAACAGATGATAAAAGAGTCGGAGCTGATGCCTTTAGAGGATGTACGTGATCATTTTATTGTTGTTGCTTCACGTTCGCACCTGTCACCTGAAACGGAAACATATATCGCTGACTTGAAGAAGAAACATGGCAGTGTCGAACTGATATCAAGTGGAAGTTCCATTAAAATCTGTCTGGTTGCAGAAGGTAGTGCGGATGTGTATCCGCGTTTCGCTCCGACAATGGAGTGGGATACAGCTGCCGGACATGCGATAGCGCGTGCCGCCGGAATGGAAGTGTATCAAGCCGGAAAGGACGAACCTCTACGATATAACAAGGAGGATTTATTGAATCCGTGGTTTATCGTCGAGCCAAAAAGAAAACACTAATTAATGTTTATATGACATTTGAAATTGTATTTGTACTGTTGTCGTTATTAGGAATGGTAGCTGCTTTGGTCGCTGACAAAATGCGTCCGGGCATGATACTTTTTTCGGTAGTGGTCTTGTTTTTGTGTGCCGGTATTCTGACCCCGAAAGAAATGCTGGAAGGGTTCAGTAATAAGGGCATGATTACCGTTGCCCTACTGTTTCTGGTAAGTGAAGGTATCCGCCAATCGGGTACATTAGGGCAAGTGATAAAGAAATTGCTTCCACAGGGCAAGACGTCGGTGTTTAAAGCACAGTTGCGTATCTTACCTTCGGTGGCTTTCATTTCCGCTTTCCTGAATAATACTCCTGTTGTGGTTATCTTCGCCCCGATTATCAAACATTGGGCGAAATCGGTTAATCTCCCGGCAACAAAATTCCTGATTCCTCTTTCTTATGTGACTATTCTTGGTGGTATTTGTACGTTGATCGGTACTTCTACCAATCTGGTAGTGCACGGAATGATTTTAGAAGCCGGTTTTGAAGGTTTCTCCATGTTTGAACTGGGAAAGGTCGGCATTTTTATTGCTGTTGCCGGAATTGTTTATCTTTTCCTTTTCTCCAAACGACTTTTGCCGGATGCTCGTCCTGATACGGCTGTGCCGGATGAGGAAATGGAAGAGGGGGAGAAATTGCATCGGGTGGAAGCGGTGTTAGGGGCACGTTTCCCCGGTATCAATAAGAAGTTGAGTGATTTTAATTTCCAGCGTCATTATGGAGCGGAAGTAAAGGAGATCAAGACACGTAGCGGACAGCGGTTCGTAACTAATCTGAATGAAGTGGTGCTACGTGAAGGAGATACGCTTGTTGTAATGGCTGATGATACCTTTATTCCTACATGGGGGGAGTCTTCTGTGTTTGTGTTGCTGACAAACGGAAATGACCCTGATACCGCAGGAAAGAAAAAACGCTGGCTAGCTCTGATTTTATTGGTGCTGATGATTGTCGGTGCTACGATCGGTGAATTGCCGGTGACAAAAGAGATGTTTCCGGATATCAAACTGGATATGTTCTTTTTTGTGTCTATCACCACCATTGTTATGGCGTGGACGAACCTGTTTCCTGCCCGTAAATATACAAAATACATTTCGTGGGATATCTTGATTACGATTGCTTGTGCATTTGCAATCAGTAAGGCTATGGTGAATTCGGGAGTGGCTGATAGTGTTGCGAAGTTCATTATCGGGTTGAGCGATGATTACGGTCCGCACGTGTTGCTTGCCATGTTGTTTATCATCACGAACCTGTTTACGGAGTTGATTACGAATAATGCGGCGGCAGCATTGGCATTCCCATTGGCCCTGTCGATTGCAGCGCAGTTGGGAGTCAGTCCGACGCCTTTCTTTGTTGTGATCTGTATGGCTGCTTCAGCCAGTTTCTCTACACCTATCGGTTATCAGACTAATCTGATTGTGCAAGGTATCGGCAACTATAAATTTATGGACTTTGTTCGTATCGGTTTGCCGCTCAATATCATAACCTTTATAATCTCTGTTATTCTGATTCCGATGATCTGGAACTTTTAATAAAACGAATTTATAAATGGAAGAAAAGAATCATATATATCCTATATTTGACCGCATGATGACACGGCAGGACAAAGAGGAACTTTTGGGGCAACATAGTGTGATGATCTGGTTTACCGGATTGAGCGGATCGGGCAAAAGTACGATTGCTATCGCACTGGAGCGTGAACTTCATAAGCGAGGATTGCTTTGCCGTATCCTTGACGGGGATAATATTCGTAGTGGTATCAATAATAACCTCGGATTTTCCGAAACTGACCGGGTGGAGAATATCCGTCGCATAGCTGAGGTCTCAAAGCTCTTTTTGGATAGTGGCATTATTACAATTGCGGCATTCATCAGTCCTAATAACGATATCCGGGAAATGGCTACAAATATTATCGGTAAGGATGACTTTCTGGAGATTTTTGTGAGTACCCCGTTGGAGGAGTGCGAGAAACGAGATGTGAAAGGGCTTTATGCCAAGGCACGTAAGGGGGAAATTCGGAATTTTACCGGAATTTCTGCACCGTTTGAGGTTCCCGAACATCCGGCATTGTCATTGGATACTTCCAAACTGACACTGGAAGAATCGGTGAATTGCTTGTTGGAGCTGGTTTTGCCCAAAGTAAAAAGAAGTGTTTAGTAGAAGAATAAAATCATTATTTTAGTAATGGAAGAATATAAATTAAGCCACTTGAAAGAACTCGAAGCCGAGTCTATTCATATCATCCGCGAAGTGGCGGCGGAATTTGAGAATCCGGTGATGCTTTATAGTATTGGAAAGGATTCTTCTGTAATGGTACGCTTGGCTGAAAAAGCGTTTTATCCGGGTAAAGTACCATTCCCGTTGATGCATATTGATTCGAAATGGAAATTCAAGGAGATGATTCAGTTCCGTGATGAGTATGCGAAGAAATATGGATGGAACCTGATCGTAGAAAGTAATATGGAGGCTTTTCATGCAGGGGTAGGACCTTTTACACATGGAAGTAAAGTGCATACGGACTTGATGAAAACACAGGCGTTGCTTCATGCACTGGATAAGTATAAGTTTGACGCTGCTTTTGGCGGTGCACGCCGTGATGAGGAAAAATCGCGTGCGAAAGAACGTATCTTCTCTTTCCGGGATAAGTTTCACCAGTGGGACCCGAAAAATCAACGTCCGGAATTGTGGGATATTTATAATGCCCGCGTACATAAAGGAGAAAGTATCCGTGTGTTCCCGTTGAGTAACTGGACGGAATTGGATATATGGCAGTATATCCGTTTGGAGAATATTCCGATTGTTCCGTTATATTATGCGAAAGAACGTCCGGTGGTGCAAATGGATGGCAACCTGATAATGGCGGATGATGATCGTCTGCCGGAAAAATATCGCGACCGGATTGAAATGAAGATGGTTCGCTTCCGTACATTAGGTTGTTGGCCGCTGACGGGTGCTGTGGAAAGTGGTGCCGCTACGATTGAAGAAATCGTGGAGGAGATGATGACTACTACCAAGAGTGAACGGACGACTCGTGTGATTGACTTTGATCAGGACGCGAGTATGGAACAGAAGAAACGTGAAGGATACTTTTAATTGTAATTAGTGATGGCAGATAATAAATTAGATATAAAGGCTTTTCTGGACAAAGATGAACAGAAAGACTTGCTGAGGCTGTTGACAGCCGGTTCGGTGGATGATGGAAAATCGACATTGATCGGTCGCTTGCTGTTTGACAGCAAGAAATTGTATGAGGACCAGTTGGATGCACTGGAACGCGACAGTAAACGTGTAGGAAATGCAGGTGAGCATATCGACTATGCATTGCTGCTCGATGGATTGAAGGCTGAACGCGAACAAGGTATTACAATTGATGTGGCTTATCGCTACTTCTCCACCAATGGACGTAAATTTATCATTGCGGACACTCCGGGACATGAGCAGTACACCCGTAATATGATTACCGGTGGCTCTACGGCAAATCTGGCAATTATTCTGGTGGATGCACGCACAGGAGTGATTACACAGACTCGCCGCCATACTTTCCTGGTGTCTTTACTGGGTATCAAACATGTGGTATTGGCGGTCAATAAAATGGACTTGGTGGATTTTTCGGAAGAGCGTTTCAATGAGATTGTTGCGGAGTATAAGAAATTTGTATCTCCACTGGGAATCCCTGATGTAAACTGTATTCCGCTTTCCGCATTGGACGGTGATAATGTAGTGGATAAGTCGGAGCGTACTCCGTGGTACAAGGGGACTTCTTTACTTGATTTCCTTGAAACTGTTCATATTGACAATGACCATAATTTGGAGGATTTTCGTTTCCCGGTGCAGTATGTGCTGCGTCCGAATTTGGATTTTAGAGGTTTTTGTGGTAAGGTGGCTTCGGGTATTGTTCGTAAGGGGGATACGGTAATGGCGTTGCCTTCAGGAAAGACGTCCAAAGTGAAGAGTATCGTGACTTATGACGGTGAGTTGGACTATGCTTTCCCTCCACAGTCGGTTACACTGACACTGGAAGATGAAATTGATGTATCCCGTGGTGAAATGCTGGTACATCCCGATAACTTGCCGATTGTTGACCGTAACTTTGAAGCAATGTTGGTATGGATGGATGAGGAGCCAATGGATATAAATAAATCGTTCTTTATCAAACAGACAACAAATCTGAGTCGTACGCGCATTGATACGATTAAGTATAAGGTGGATGTGAACACAATGGAACATCTGTCGCCGGACAATGGACAGTTGACAAAAGAGACTCTGCCTTTGCAATTGAATCAGATTGCCTGCGTGGTGCTGACAACCGCGAAAGAGTTGTTCTTTGATCCTTATAAGAAGAATAAATCATGTGGCTCATTTATCCTGATCGACCCGATTACCAACAATACTTCTGCGGTAGGTATGATTATCGATCGGGTGGAAATGAAGGATATGAGCAATACGGATGATATTCCTGTATTGGATCTGTCGAAGTTGGGAATCGCCCCCGAACATTATGAAGCAGTAGAAAAGGCGGTGAAAGAACTGGAACGCCAGGGTTTTGCCGTGAAAATAATAAAATAAGAAAGTATGGGATTACTCGAATTTAATAAACTTCCGATCAATACATTGGTAGGTGCCGACTGGAAAACTTTTAAAGCAATTACTGCCGGTCGTGAAATTGATGCAGCCTATAAGGGTAAGTACCGATTGACAAAGGCTGTATGCCGATTGCTTTCTCCATTGGCCTCATTGCAGGACAAACGTTATGAGAAGTTGTTGGCGAATCAACCGCTGGAGCATGATCCGGTGTTTATTTTGGGGCACTGGCGGAGCGGAACTACTTTTGTGCACAATGTATTCTCCTGTGATAAGCATTTTGGCTATAATACGACCTATCAGACCGTGTTTCCTCATTTGATGATGTGGGGACAGCCTTTCTTCAAGAAGAATATGAGTTGGCTGATGCCGGATAAACGTCCGACGGACAACATGGAGCTGGCAGTAGACCTGCCGCAGGAAGAAGAATTTGCACTGGCAAACATGATGCCTTATACTTATTATAATTTTTGGTTCTTGCCGAAATATCAACAGGAATATGCTGACAAGTATCTGTTGTTTGACAATATCTCGGATGCGGAGTTGAAGGTGTTTGAAGAAGTATTTACGAAGCTGATAAAGATTTCTTTGTGGAATACTCATGGCACGCAATTCCTTAGCAAGAATCCGCCTCATACCGGTAGAGTGAGGGAACTGGTGAAAATGTTCCCGAATGCCAAGTTTATTTATCTGATGCGCAATCCGTATACGGTATTTGAATCTACACGCAGTTTCTTTACAAATACGATCCAACCGTTAAAATTGCAGGATATCGGAAATGAACAATTAGAGGAAAATATCCTTTCTATCTATGCGAAACTCTATCATAAATATGAATCGGACAAGCAGTTTATTCCTGAGGGTAATCTGAGGGAAGTGAAGTTTGAGGATTTCGAAGCCGATGCAATGGGAATGACGGAGGATATTTATAAGTCACTCTCTATTCCCGGATTTGCCGAAGCGCGTGGAGATATTGAAAAATATGTCGGCGGTAAGAAAGGATATAAAAAGAATAAATATAAATATGATGACCGGACAATTCGATTGGTAGAAGAAAACTGGGGTTTTGCTTTGAAACAATGGGATTATAATTTATAAAAGAAAGGAAAGGTATTAATGATTCAGAAAATCGTTCATCGCCTGGTGGTGACAACTTTTGTCGCATTTATTTCTTCCTTGTCTTTGCTGGCACAGCATAAAGTGGAAATGTTTCCTTTTGGAGATATGGACCAATGGGTAGACCGGCAGATAAAGGAATCGGGAATTATCGGAGGAAATACGAAGAATGTGTATGAGATTGCACCGACGGCTGTAATTCAAGGAGATCAGGTTTATAAAAACATGGGTGGTTCACCGTGGGGTACTTCGAATGTAATGGCAAAGGTAGCGGGAATTACAAAAACAAATACGTCTGTTTTCCCGGAAAAAAGGGGAGAAGGGTATTGTGCACGTCTGGATACACGCATGGAAAGTGTGAAAGTGTTGGGGCTTGTTAATATCACTGTGTTGGCGGCAGGTTCTATTTTTACAGGGACGGTGCATGAACCTATTAAGGGTACTAAGAATCCGCAGAAGATGTTGCAATGTGGCGTGCCGTTTACTAAAAAACCGGTGGCACTTCAATTTGATTATAAAGTGAAGATGTCGGACAGGGAGAATCGTATCCGTGCTACCGGTTTCAGTAAGATTACGGATGTGCCCGGAAAAGATTATCCGGCAGCTATTCTGTTTTTGCAAAAACGTTGGGAAGATGCGAACGGAAATGTTTATGCCAAACGGATAGGGACTATGGTGACTTATTATTATCATTCTACCGACTGGAAAAATAATGCTTCGTATGAGATTATGTATGGTGATATTACAGGGCGCCCTGAATATAAAGCGCATATGATGCGATTACAAGTTACCGAAAACTATACGGTAAACAGTAAAGGGGAAAGCGTTCCTATTCATGAAGTTGCCTGGGGAAATGAAGATGATGTGCCTACACATATATATATACAGTTTACGTCCAGTCATGGAGGAGCTTATATCGGTTCGCCGGGTAATTCATTATGGGTTGATAATGTGAAACTGGTTTATTAGATATAATATTAAAGAAATAAAATAGCTGGTGATGCAATTATCGCCGGCTATTTTTTTTGTTTTAATTCTTTGGTAATAAATGCCTTTCGTCTTCTTTCGGAGTTATATAACACTTTTATCATTCCTTATTTTTTTGTGTGGGAATGATTTTTTACGCGTTTTTTTGCTTGTGTTATATTAAATATCTATATTTGCATTAAATTTCAAGAAAAGGAAGTTGCTTATTGTCTCTTTGTCAGGCATGAGACGTTTGGGAGTCGGTTGATTTCCTGTAAGACAAAATATAGAAATATATTATTTACTAAAATAAATTGAGATGAAAAAGGGTTTATTGTTTATTTTATTGGCAGCGGCTTCTGTATGTCTGCCTGCTCAGGAAAAAGAAAATGCAGCGAAGAGCTATACCGTAGAAACAAATCGCTTCGGTGCTAACTGGTTTATTAGTGGTGGTATTGGCGCACAAATGTATTTTGGCGACAATGACGGTAAAGCTGATTTCGGAAAACGTCTTGCTCCGGCACTTGATATTGCCGTAGGTAAGTGGTTTACTCCGGGAATCGGATTGCGTCTTGCATACAATGGTCTTCAAGCTAAGGGAGCAGCTCCTTCTGCTGACGCTATGTATGCAAAAGGTGGTACATATTCTAACGGATATTACAAACAGAAATGGAATATGGCTAATTTCCATGGTGATGTTCTGTTCAACCTTTCTAACATGTTGTGCGGATACAATGAAGATCGTATTTATTCATTTATTCCTTATGTAGGAGCTGGTTTGGCTGTGTCATGGTCAGAACCTCGTGAGAAGAATTTGGGTATAAATGCCGGTTTGATCAACCGTTTCCGCTTGTCTCCTGCTTTAGACCTTAATGTAGAATTGCGTGGCCTTTTGATGAAAAATGCATTTGGTGGCGCTAGCAAAGAAGGAATGGGCGGCGTGACAGTAGGTGTTACTTATAAGTTCAAGAAACGCGGCTGGAATGCTGTTCCTACTGTACCAATGGTTCCGGAAAGTCAGTTGAATGACATGAGAGACAGAGTAAATGCTTTGAAAGGTGAAAATGAATCTCTGAAACGTGACTTGGTTGAAGCACGTAACAAGAAACCGGAAGTTATCGTTAAGAAAGAAGGCGGATTTGTTCCACGTCTTGTTGTTGTATTCAACATCGGAAAGAGCAATATCAGCAAGAGAGAATACATGAATATCGAAGCTATGGCTAAGGGTATCAAGGCTAATCCTGACAAGACATTTACTGTAACAGGATATGCTGACAAGGGTACTGGTTCTGCTGAATACAACATGAAGTTGAGTAAGAAGAGAGCTGAAGCTGTTCGCGACCTGATGGTTAACGAATTCGGAGTTCCTGCTTCTCAGTTGAAGGTTGACTACAAGGGTGGCGTAGGTAATATGTTCTATGATGACGCTAAACTGAGCCGTGTAGCTATTGTTGAAGAATAATATACATCTAAATAATAGAATAAAAGAGACGTTTCCTTTCATAGGAAGCGTCTTTTTTTGTATTTTTGTGCCCCATGAGCAGGATAGTAGCAATAGATTATGGAAGAAAGCGTACGGGGATAGCTGTCAGCGATACGATGCAGTTGATTGCCAATGGCCTGACAACAGTGCCGACGCATGAACTTCTGAATTTTATCGGTGATTATATCGCAAAAGAGCCGGTAGAACGGATCATTGTCGGTTTACCCAGGCAAATGAACAATGAGGTTTCGGAAAATATGAAAAACATAGAACCCTTTGTTCGTTCATTGAAAAAACGCTTCCCGGATATTCCGGTTGAATATGTGGATGAACGTTTTACATCGGTTCTGGCGCATCGCACAATGCAGGAAGCAGGGCTGAAGAAAAAAGATCGCCAGAATAAAGCGTTGGTGGATGAAATAAGTGCGACTATTATTTTGCAAACATATTTGGAGAGTAAACGTTTTTAGTAGAAGAACATAGAATAACTTAATTTTTAGTAGAGTATAAAAATATGATTTTACCTATTTATGTATATGGCCAGCCTGTATTGAGAAAGGTGGCAGAGGACATTACCCCGGATTATCCGAATCTGAAAGAATTGATAGCGAACATGTTTGAAACAATGGTGCATGCCGATGGCGTAGGATTGGCTGCTCCGCAGATCGGTTTACCCATTCGTGTGGTTACGATTACATTGGACCCGCTTTCAGAAGATTATCCGGAATTTAAAGGTTTTAATAAAGCTTATATTAATCCTCATATTTTGGAAATAGGAGGTGAGGAAGTGAGTATGGAAGAAGGCTGCCTGAGTCTTCCCGGTATTCATGAGACCGTGAAAAGAGGAAATAAAATTCGTGTGAAATATATGGACGAGGATTTTGTGGAGCATGAAGAAGAAGTGGAAGGTTATCTGGCACGTGTGATGCAACATGAATTCGACCATTTGGACGGTAAAATGTTTATCGACCATATCTCTGCACTTCGTAAACAAATGATAAAAGGCAAATTGAATACGATGTTGAAAGGGAAAGCACGTAGTTCCTATAAGATGAAACAGGTGAAATAAAGATAAAAAACGTTTATATCCCTGTTAAGTAAGCGAAAAGCATTATTTTTGCTTCGTTTACAAGTAGAAAATGTCGATGATTAAAAAAATACTAACAGTTTTAATGCTGTTCCCCACATTGGTGTGTGCTCAGATAAATACGGACCGGGTGATGACCATAGCCCGGAACGCTCTTTATTTTGAGGACTATGTACTTTCTATCCAGTACTTTAACCAGGTAATTAATGCTAAGCCTTATCTGTATGAACCTTATTTCTTCAGAGCACTGGCCAAGCTGAATCTGGAAGATTTTCAGGGAGCGGAAGCGGATTGTGACGCGGCTATTCAACGTAATCCGTTTGTGGTTGGTGCTTATCAGATTCGTGGTCTGGCGAGAATCCGGCAGAGTAAATTTGACGGTGCTATTGAAGACTATCAGAAAGCGCTGCATTATGATCCGGAGAACATTACTTTGTGGCATAATCTGACATTATCACATATTCAGAAGAAAGATTATGATTCGGCAAAAGAAGATTTGGAGAGTTTGCTGAAAGTATCTCCGCGTTATACTCGCGCTTACCTGATGAGAGGAGAGGTCTCTTTACAGCAAAAAGACACTATTGCCGCATTGAATGATTTCAATAAAGCTCTTGAACTGGATAAATACGATCCGGACGCATGGGCAGCAAGAGCGATCGTCAAGTTGCAACAGTCAAAATACGGGGAAGCGGAATCTGATTTCGATCGTGCTATTCATTTGAGTGCTAAGAATGCCGGGAATTATATTAATCGCGCATTGGCCAGATTTCATCAGAATAACCTGAGGGGAGCCATGAGCGATTATGACTTGGCATTGGATATTGATCCGAATAATTTTATCGGGCACTATAACCGTGGTTTGTTGCGTGCAAGGGTAGGAGATGATAACCGTGCTATTGAAGATTTCGACTTTGTTATAAAAATGGAGCCGGATAATATGATGGCAATCTTTAATCGTGGTCTGCTTCGTGCACAGACGGGAGATTATCGTGGAGCTATACAGGATTATTCAACTGTTATCAACCAACACCCGAATTTCCTTGCCGGATATTATCAGCGTGCTGAAGCCCGAAAGAAAATAGGGGACCGGAAGGGTGCTGAACAGGATGAATTTAAACTCTTGAAGGCTCAACTGGATAAACAGAACGGAGTGACGAATAAAGATGTAGCCCAAAACCAGAATCCGGATCAGGACAGTGAAGGGGATGATAAAGATAGAACCCGTAAGAAATCAGATAAGAATATGAATAACTATCGGAAGATAGTGATAGCTGATGATTCTGAAGCTGAACAGCGCTATACAAGTGATTATCGTGGACGTGTGCAGGATAAGAATGTGAATATTACACTGGAGCCTATGTTCGCTTTGACTTATTATGAGAAGATGAGTGATGTGAAACGGTCGGTGAATTTCCACAAATATGTGGAAGAGCTGAATCGCTCGGGTGTACTTCCAAAGCGTCTTCGTATTACGAATATGGAAGCTCCGTTGACAGAAGAACAAGTGAAATTCCATTTTGCTTTGATTGATACGCATACATCAGCTATCGTGGATGATGAGAAGAATGCTTCAAAACGTTTTGCCCGTGCAATTGATTTTTATTTGGTACAGGATTTCTCAAGTGCGGTTTCCGATTTGACACAGACAATCTTGTTGGACGGTGATTTCTTCCCTGCATATTTTATGCGTGCGCTTATCCGTTGCAAGCAGTTGGAATATCAGAAGGCTGAACAAACTGCCGATACAGATGTTCCTGGTGATAATGCACGTAAAGAGATAACTGCGGTAGATTATGAGGTGGTAAGAAAAGATTTGGATAAGGTGATTAATCTTGCTCCGGATTTTGTTTATGCATATTATAATCGTGCCAATGTGTCTGCCATGCTGAAGGATTATCGGTCGGCTATTGCAGATTATAATAAGGCTATTGAACTGAATCCTGATTTTGCTGACGCTTATTTCAACCGCGGACTTACTCATATCTTCTTGGGTAATAATAAACTGGGTATTTCTGATTTGAGCAAAGCCGGAGAATTGGGTATCGTTTCCGCTTATAATGTAATCAAACGTTTTACAGATCAAACGGAATAACATTTTTTTGATAAAAAATAGAAAACTCAAAAGATTTAGTTACTTTTGCGTTCAAATTGTGAAAATATAACATAATCATATTATGATAAAAATAACATTTCCCGATGGCTCTGTTCGTGAGTACAACGAAGGAGTAAACGGTTTACAGATTGCTGAAAGTATCAGCTCGCGCTTGGCACAGGATGTACTGGCATGTGGCGTGAACGGCGAGACTTATGATTTAGGACGTCCTATTAATGAAGATGCTGATTTTGTACTTTATAAATGGGATGATGAAGAAGGTAAACATGCATTCTGGCACACAAGTGCTCACTTGTTGGCCGAAGCATTACAGGAACTTTATCCGGGCATCCAGTTCGGTATCGGACCGGCTATCGAAAATGGATTCTACTATGATGTGGATCCGGGAGAAGCGGTGATTAAGGAAAGCGATCTTCCTGCTATTGAAGCTAAAATGTTAGAACTGTCTGCAAAGAAAGAGGCGGTTGTTAGAAAAAGCATTGCAAAAACGGATGCTTTGAAAATGTTTGGCGACCGTGGCGAAACATATAAATGTGAATTGATTTCCGAATTGGAAGACGGTCATATCACTACTTATACACAAGGTGCATTTACTGACCTTTGCCGTGGCCCTCACTTGATGACGACTGCTCCGATTAAGGCTATCAAGTTGACTTCGGTAGCGGGTGCTTATTGGCGTGGACATGAAGACCGTAAGATGCTGACTCGTATTTATGGCATCACATTCCCGAAAAAGAAAATGCTGGATGAGTATTTGGCATTACTGGAAGAAGCCAAGAAACGCGACCACCGTAAGATTGGTAAGGAAATGCAATTGTTCATGTTCTCTGAAACGGTAGGTAAGGGGCTCCCGATGTGGCTCCCGAAGGGTACTGCATTGCGTTTACGTCTGCAAGATTTCTTACGTCGCATTCAGACTCGTTATGACTATCAGGAAGTAATAACTCCACCGATTGGTAATAAGCTATTGTATGTGACATCCGGCCACTATGCTAAATATGGTAAGGATGCATTCCAGCCTATCCATACTCCGGAAGAAGGTGAGGAATATTTCCTGAAACCGATGAACTGCCCGCATCACTGCGAGATTTATAAGAACTTCCCGCGCTCTTACAAGGATCTTCCGTTGCGTATTGCTGAATTTGGTACTGTTTGCCGTTATGAGCAGAGTGGTGAGTTGCATGGATTGACTCGTGTGCGTAGTTTTACACAGGATGATGCGCATATTTTCTGCCGTCCGGACCAGGTGAAAGATGAATTCCTCCGTGTGATGGATATTATCTCTATTGTATTCCGTTCTATGAACTTCCAGAATTTTGAAGCTCAGATATCACTGCGTGATAAAGTGAACCGTGAGAAATATATCGGTAGCGATGATAATTGGGAGAAGGCGGAACAAGCTATTATTGAAGCTTGTGAAGAAAAAGGATTACCTGCCAAGATTGAATATGGTGAAGCTGCTTTCTATGGCCCTAAGCTCGACTTTATGGTAAAAGATGCGATTGGGCGTCGTTGGCAGTTAGGGACTATTCAGGTAGATTATAACTTGCCGGAACGCTTCGAACTGGAATATATGGGTTCTGATAACCAGAAGCACCGTCCGGTTATGATTCATCGCGCTCCGTTTGGCTCTATGGAACGTTTCGTTGCTGTATTGATTGAGCATACTGCCGGTAAGTTCCCGTTGTGGCTGACTCCTGAACAGGTAGTTATTCTGCCGATTAGTGAAAAGTTCAACGATTATGCAGAGCAGGTAAAGATGTATTTGAAAACACACGAGATTCGCGCGATTGTAGATGATCGTAATGAGAAAATCGGGCGTAAGATCCGTGATAATGAGATGAAACGCATCCCTTATATGCTGATTGTAGGCGAAAAAGAAGCAGAAAACGGAGAAGTTTCTGTTCGTAGACAGGGCGAAGGTGACAAGGGAACCATGAAATTTGAAGAATTTGCTAAAATTTTGAACGAAGAAGTTCAGAATATGATAAATAAATGGTAACTTTGCAGCCGTTTCATGATAAATATCAAACTAGGAAGTAAACGTTTTTAATGAAGAATGACACTCTAAAAGGGCAATACAGAATCAACGAACAGATTCGTGCCAAAGAAGTCCGCATTGTGGGCGACGATATTGAACCAAAAGTATATCCTATCTTTCAGGCCTTGAAACTGGCTGAAGAGAAAGAGTTGGATTTAGTGGAAATTTCTCCTAATGCTCAACCCCCTGTTTGTCGTGTTATTGATTATTCTAAATTTCTTTATCAGTTAAAGAAACGTCAGAAGGAACAGAAAGCGAAGCAGGTGAAGGTCAATGTAAAGGAAATCCGTTTCGGACCTCAGACAGATGACCATGATTATAACTTCAAGTTGAAGCATGCCAAGGGATTTTTGGAAGACGGAGATAAGGTAAAAGCATACGTGTTCTTCAAGGGCCGTTCTATTCTTTTTAAGGAACAAGGTGAAGTTTTGCTACTTCGTTTTGCCAATGACTTGGAAGATTATGCGAAAGTAGATCAAATGCCGGTACTCGAAGGAAAGCGTATGACTATTCAGCTTTCACCGAAAAAGAAAGAAGCTCCGAAAAAGCCTGTTGTTGCGAAACCTGCTGCTCCTGCACAGAAAGCGGAAATGCCGAAAACGGACGCGGAATAAGAAAAGGTGCGTAACGCGCAGGTATAGTGCGTTACCATTATATATTTAATAATTTAAAAACAAGTAAGATGCCAAAGATGAAGACTAACTCCGGTTCTAAAAAAAGGTTTACCCTTACCGGAACAGGTAAAATCAAAAGAAAGCACGCTTTTCACAGTCACATTTTGACTAAGAAAACCAAAAAGAGAAAAAGAAATCTGTGCTACTCTACAACTGTTGATACAACAAATGTAAGCCAGGTTAAGGAACTCTTAGCAATGAAGTAATCAAAAGCGTACAAAGTATTATTAAAGTATTAACCGAATGCATTAGCTTGAAGTTCGCTGCGTGAAGTAGCGGCGCTAACATTCAAAAACAGTAAAACTATGCCAAGATCAGTAAATCATGTTGCTTCAAAAGCAAGAAGAAAGAAAATTTTGAAATTGACCAGAGGTTACTTTGGTGCAAGAAAGAAT